>JABDNZ010000551.1 GCA_013043565.1 Gemmatimonadota bacterium
CGACTCTGCAAGGGTCCTGGTCGAACCGGCATCGGCCGGCCGGCCGGCCCTTCGTCGTCTGACCTTCCGGGAGCTCGATCTGGAACTGGGGCAGGCGGTCATCCGGACCCCCGGTCAACAGGGAGAGCGCTTCGAGCTCACAAACCTCTCCTTCCTGGGCGAAGTCTGGCCGGATCCGATTCGAGTGACGGGAGCCGAAGGAGAACTCCGCCGAGAAGGCAGTCGGGTTCTGGCGTTTTTCGACTCGTTCGAACTTCCAGCCTCCCGAGTCCAGGGGGAGGCCGACATCCGCTGGGGAGGGAGCGGGGGCGTCCGGGTGTCGGTGGAAGGCCGGGCCGGGCCTCTGGCACTGGAGGACCTGTTCCCCATCGAAAACCGGCTCCCGACGGGATCTGCCCGGGGGCCGTTCGGATTCCAGCTCAGCGAAGCTGGGCTTCGATTGGATTTCCGGGGCGCGCAACTCGCATCGGACCTCGGCGGGATCACCGCTCAGGGGGGGCTTTCCCTGGAGGGTGAGATCGGGTTCAGGGATCTGGCATTGGAGCTGGATGGTCTGGACCTTTCCCTGACGGATCCATGGGTGAAAGACACTCTGCCCCTGCGAGGACGGCTGACCGGAGAGCTGTTCCTCGACGGGGACCTGGCGGATCTGGAAATCGGGAGCCTGTTGGAGCTGACAAATCCGGACTCGACCGGCTCCCTCTGGGCCGATGTCGATGGGAGGATGGGGTTCAGGCAGGGGTTCAGCGCAACGTCTCTCGAGGTCACTCTCGCTCCCCTCGAATGGGCGGCCCTGGCAAGCGTGTCTCCGGCCATGACCCTCAGGGGCACGGGGGCCGTTCGGGCGGTGCTCACCGGATCCCTGACCGGAGACGGATTGGGGATCGATGCCGAGATCACGCATGTCCCGGCGAGGCCCGCGAGGGGGCAATCCCCGAGACCTGCCGGGGGAGCCAGCAGAGTGGCGGTGCGAGGTCGGATTCTCGAGGATTCCACCGATCTCTTCCTGGACCTCACCGGGGATCTTTCACCCCTGTCCCTGACCACCCTCCGAAGGAGTTTTCCGAGCCTCCCGCTGGAAGGGGAATACACAGGAAGGGTCGACTTTCTCGGGCCCCTCGGCGACCTGCAAACCACGGCGGACCTCGAGACCTCGGGAGGGCCCCTGAGAGTTTCGGCTCGCTTCGACGCCCGACTCGTAGCCGACTCTTATTCCGTGGAAGCAATGACAGATGGGAGTTTCGTCCTGTCGAGCGTGCTCCCTTCTCTACCCGAGCCCACTCGCCTGGAAGGCGCGGTCTTCGCCCAGGGACGGGGCCTCACCCTGGATGCATTGAGCGGAGAGGCAAGCGTTTTGGTCAGGCAGGGGGAGATTGGTCACTTGACCGTGGATTCGGCTTTCGCGGAGGCGTCGGTGGAGGGCGGGGTCCTTTCCGTCGGGCATCTGGTGGTCAAAACCGAACTCGGCAGTCTGGAAGGATCAGGGTTCTTCGGGGTCGCCTCCGATGCGCCACCTGGGGAGTTGCAGGTGACCTTCCAGAGTGAGTCTCTGGAACCCCTACGACCATACCTGATGGAAGATCCGGGACTCATTCTCGACGACCTCAGTCCGCGCTATCGGGACCTCCTGGCGACGGAGGGGGTGGATCCGGACACCTTGGCGACGGCGGCCGACATCGCGGTGGAAGGGTCTGTCAGGGGGACGGCGACCCTGCGGGGGGGGTTCAGGGACTTTTCCGGGGAGGGGGCCGTCGAGTTCGAGGGTCTCCGGTTTCGACGGGACTACGTGCAGTCCGGAGCCATGACGATCTCGGCCCGGGTGTCGCCGGAAGAGGAGCCGAGGATCGAAGCCGAAGTCCAGACGGACTCCCTGAACATCCGCTCCCTCGGCTACCGCTCAGGCACGGCATCCCTCGATGTGACACGATCCGAAGGGAGGATCCGAGTCACCACGGTCCGGTCCGACCGTGAACGGTACAGCGCCCAGGGGACCTACGCCCTTGAATCCCGGGAGAGGGGCACGCTGAACCTGGACGAGCTGAACTTGGAGTTCGATATGGTCCGATGGAACCTCGGGGGGCCGGCTCTTTTCGAATGGAGCCCCGAGGGGTACCGGATCCGAGACTTCCAGGTCGTTCGATCTGGGGACCGAAGCATGCGTTTTCGGGCCGACGGTTTCCTTCCCCTCGGTGGGAGGGAAGGGAACTTCGACCTGGAGGCGGAAGGGTTGAACCTGGCAAGGATTGCCAGAACCCTCCAGATGGAAACCCCTCTCGAGGGGAGCGCCGATTTCCGCGGTACCGCGACGGGTACATCCGATGATCCGGTGATCGTCGGGGCCTTCTCCGGACGGGACCTGCGCTATGGACAGTTCTCCCTGGACGGTGTCGAATCCGACCTGAACTACCGGAACCGGCGCATCGACCTGGAGTTGGAGGCAACGGAGGCCGGGACGCAGGTGCTTTCCGCCAGTGGCTACTTTCCCCTGGATCTTCGAATCGATTCGGACAGCGCCCGGATGGCTGACGCGCCGGTCGACCTGGCCTTTTCCATGGACTCCTTTCCGGCGGCCCTGGCACTGGCGTTCATGAACTCCATGGAGGAAGTGGAGGGGACCCTGTCCGGTGGCGTCCGCTTGGGAGGGACCAGGGGAGACCTCCAGCCAGAGGGCGAGCTCCGGCTCTCCGGCGGATCTGCCCGCTTCCCGGGTTTGGGCGTTCGTCATCGAGACGTCGAAGCCCGTCTGGTGCTTACGCCGGACGGTGTGGTCCAGGTCGATGGCACGCTTCGGTCGGGAGGGACGGCCAGCGTAGTCGGAACCGTGGATTTGGCCGGGACCCCCTCGAACCCGGCCTTGGACCTGGATGTGGAAGCTCGGGACTTCCTGGCGGTTGATCGCCGTGACGTTCGAGGTCGGGTGTCCGGATCCATGTTTGTGGATGATCGATATCGGTCACCCCTGGTGACCGGGTCCCTCACAGCGCAAGAAGGGGTCCTCTTCGTGGAGGAGGTGGCTCGAAGCGTCGAGGTGGTGGACCTTTCCGATCCCACGTTTTTCGATGTGGTGGATACGACCCTGGTGACCCTCAGGCCCATCATCCGTGGTAGCCAGAACCCCTTCCTTCAGAATCTTCGCTTGCGCCTGAATCTCACCATGGCTCAGGACAGCTGGCTCCGGGGCCGGGATATGAACATCGAGATGGCCGGGGCATTGGACGTCTTCTGGGACAGGACCGCCCAGGACCTCACCTTCCTCGGCAACTTGAACGCCGTCCGGGGTACGTATTCGGTGTTCAACCGACAGTTCCAGGTTCAGGAGGGCACCGTGAGTTTTCCCGGTGTGCCCGGGATAAACCCGGATCTGGATATCAGGGCCATGAATCGATTGAGGACACCGAAGAACGAGCAGCTGGAGATCATCGCCACGGTCGAGGGATCTCTTCTGGAACCCAGGGTGTCCCTGTCCGGGAATTCTGCATTTCCCATCGCCGATGACGACCTGGTGAGTTACCTGGTGTTCGGTCAACCGTCCCATGCGGTTGGGCAGGGTCTGAGCAGGGCTGCATCGGAGGGTGCGAGTGCCGCTTTGCGGGGGGCGACGGCGAGCTTTGCGGTCGGTCTTTTCTCGCTGGAGCTGGGTCAGATCCTGGCCAGGGATCTGGGGCTGGACTACCTCGCCGTTACCCAAGGGGTGGTCGATCCGGATGCGTCGGGCGGAAACCGAGGATTCCTCAGCGGCGCGGCGGGGACACAGGTCGAGATCGGCCAATACCTGAGCGACGATATCTTCGCGGCCCTTCGTTGGAGACCCCTGGCAAGCGGTTCGAATCTGAGCCGGTTCGCGGCCCTCAGAGTGGAGAGTCGGTTGGGCGACCGATGGACCCTGGAGGGGTATCTGGAGGATCGATTCCTCCGCACTTCCCTCTTCTTGCTGGCTTTTGATGATCCCGAGTTCAAGTCGGAGTTTTCCCTTGGTTTCTTCCTTTACAGGGAATGGGGGTATTGATGCAGCACATGAAGGTCTTCGTCATGATGGCAGGGCTTACAGCCCTGCTAGTGACGTTCGGTGGGTACTTCGGCGGCCAGAACGGGGCCATTCTGGTCTTCATCCTGGCCGCGGCCATGAACTTCGGGATGTACTGGTTCAGCGACCGGGTGGTCCTGCGCATGTACAAAGCCAAGATCATCGGCCCCGAGGAGGCCCCTGACCTCTACAACATGGTGGATCGGCTGCGGCAACGGGCTGATCTTCCCATGCCCGTGGTGGCCGTGGCCCCGTCCGAGCAACCAAACGCCTTCGCCACCGGGCGAAACCCGGAAAAGGCGGTCGTATGTGTCACCGCCGGGATCCTGCGTGCCCTCCACCCGAAAGAGTTGGAAGGTGTCATTGCACACGAGCTGGGGCATATCAAGCACCGGCACATGTTCACGGGCACTATGGCCGCCACGATGGCTGGTGCGGTGGGAATGCTGGCGACCATGGCCCGCTGGGCCGCCATTTTCACGGGAGGAAGGGACTCCGACCGAAATCCACTGGCCCTCATCATCATGTCCATTGTCGCCCCCATAGCGGCCATGGTCATCCAATTCGCCATCAGCCGGCAAAACGAGTTCCAGGCCGATGCTACCGGGGGACGGATCGCCGGGGATCCACTGGCTTTGGCCGGAGCGCTCGAGAACCTCGAAAGGACGGCAAAGCGAATCCCCATGAAGGTCAATCCGGCGGGGGCCCACCTGGCCATCGTAAACCCCTTGTCCTCGATCCGGGGTGGTGGGGTGATGAGACTGTTTCGGACCCATCCGCCCACGGAGGAGCGGGTCGCCCGCCTCCGCGAACAAGCTTCCCGAGGGGACTTCTAGATGGCCAAGGTCGTCGGAATCCTCGGTGGCATGGGGCCCATGTCCACCGTCGACCTCATGCGGAAGGTCACGGAGAAGACCCCCGTCCAAAAGGAGCAGGAGCATCTGAGGCTCCTCGTCGACAGCAGGCCCCAGGTGCCGGATCGGACCGCTGCCATCTTCGGTGAAGGGCCGTCCCCGGCCCCCGTACTGCAGGAATCCGCTCGGCTCCTGGAGGCTTGGGGCGCGGATATGATCGCCATCCCATGCAATTCAGCTCACGCTTTCCTGGGCGAGATCCGGGACGCCGTGGGGATCGAGGTCCTGGACATGCCCGGGGTGGTGGGCCGAGAGATCGCCAATCGGATCCCAAGCGGCGCCGCCGTAGGACTCTTGGGCACCAGCGGCTCCTATCGGGCCGGCCTCTACCACAGCAGGCTCCCGGATCACCAGGTCGTCACCCCCAGCGACGAGGTTCAGGAGGAGCTTGTGATGGCGGCCATCTACCAGGTGAAAGTGGAGGACAAAGTAGAGGAGCCAAGGAGAAAACTCCTGGAGGCCGCCTCGACCCTGGATCCTGCTCCGGCTGCTCTCATCGCCGGGTGTACCGAAGTGGAGTTGGCCTTCGAAGGAGCCGAGGGACCGGTGCCCATTTTCATGCCCATGGACCTTTTGGCCGAAGAAATCGTCAATCGGGCCTGGCGGGAGGGGTAATCGGCCCGACCTCACGCATTGAACCGAAGCCCTGGTCCAGGTTACTATCCCAGGCTATGGCTCGCGAATCCCTCATCGTCCGTGGTGCCCGAGAGCACAACCTCCGGAACATCGACTTGGAACTCCCCAGGGAGTCTCTGGTCGTCATCACCGGCCTCTCCGGATCGGGCAAATCGTCCCTTGCTTTTGATACCATCTACGCCGAAGGCCAGAGGCGGTACGTGGAGTCCCTCTCCGCGTATGCCCGGCAGTTCCTTGGGCTCATGGAGAAGCCGGACGTCGACGCCATCGAGGGCCTCTCTCCGGCCATCTCCATCGAACAAAAGACCGTGGGTCGAAACCCACGCTCCACCGTCGGGACCGTCACCGAGGTGTACGACTACCTCCGCCTCCTCTGGGCTCGGGTAGGTATCCCCCACTGTCCCGAATGTGGGAAGCCGGTCCTCCGTCAGTCTTCGTCGCAGATCGTTTCCCGCCTCCTGGAGATGGAGGAGGGGACCCGCCTCGAGCTCTACGCACCCCTGGTCAGGGGTCGAAAAGGAGAGTTCAAGGACCTGTTCGACAGGGCCCGTAAGGAGGGTTTCGTCCGCGTCAGGGTGGACGGTGAGATCCACGACATTGCCGAGCCGCCCTCGCTGAATCGCTATGAAAACCACGACATCTCTGTGGTTGTGGATCGGTTGGTGGTGAAGCGGGAGGATCGGGATCGCTTGGCCGATTCGGTAGAGACGGCCCTGAAGACTGCCGGCGGGTTGGTCGAGGTGGTCGAACACATCGGGAAGAAGACTGCCTCCCACCTCTTCAGCGAGAGATACGCCTGCGCGAATTGTGAGATCAACCTGCCGGAGCTGGAGCCGAGACAATTCTCCTTCAACTCCCCGTATGGGGCCTGCGAGGAATGCGGGGGGTTGGGGACCCGAAAAGAGGTGAATCCGGACCTGCTGGTCTCCGACCCGAGCCTCTCCATCCTGGAAGGGGTGATCCTCCCCTGGGGTGAGCCATCTGGGCACGTTCGAAACTCCGTCCTTTCGGGCCTTTCGAAGGCATACGAGTTCGATCCCAAAGATCCGTGGGGTGCCCTACCCCAGGAGGCACAGGAAGCGATCCTCCACGGCTCCGGGAAGATGAAGATCCGCTTTCCGTACCATTCCAAACGCTTCGAAGGGCATTACGAGGACGTCTGGGAAGGCGTGGTGGGGAACGTGGAGCGACGGTATCGGGAGACCAAGTCCGATGCCGTCCGGAACCAGCTGGAAGAATACCTTTCGACCCTCTCTTGCACCGCGTGTCACGGGTCTCGGCTGGCCCCCCAATCTCTGGCCGTGACCGTCGGTGGGGAGTCGTTAGGAGACGTGGTGGGCCTGTCCATCGATCGGGCCCGGGAGTTTCTCCGGCGACTCCCGGTGGAGGGGGAGAAGCTCCCAAAAGGGTTGAGAAAAGCTCCGGGACCCAATCTCCCAGCCGAGATCGCCGGTCCCATCCTGAAAGAAGTCCGGGAGCGTCTGGGGTTTTTGGTCAACGTTGGGTTGGAATACCTCACCCTGGGGAGATCGGCCGACACACTCTCCGGGGGTGAGGCCCAACGGATTCGCCTCGCAACCCAGATCGGAAGCCGGCTTGTCGGGGTCCTCTATATCCTTGACGAGCCCTCCATCGGGCTTCACCAAAGGGACAACCACAGGTTGCTGGAGACGCTGAAGCGGCTTCGGGATTTGGGGAACACGGTCATCGTGGTGGAGCACGACGAGGACACCATTCGGGCCGCCGACTACATCGTCGACCTGGGGCCCGGGGCAGGGAGGAAAGGGGGGGAGGTCGTGGCTCAGGGAGGTCTGGAAGCGGTGATGGCCGAACCTCGGTCTCTTACGGGTCTGTACCTCCGGGGAGAAAAGGAGATCGAGGTACCCCGGGAGCGGAGGCCGGTGGATCCCGACCGGATCCTCACCGTGCGAGGTGCCCGGGAACACAACCTGAAAGAGATCGATGTGCACTTTCCGTTGGGTACCTTCATTTCGGTCACGGGGGTGAGCGGTTCCGGGAAGTCGACCTTGGTCACGGAAACCCTCTACCACGCCCTGGCCCGGCATTTTTACCGGGCACGGTTGGTGGCTGGCCGTCACGACGGAGTCGATGGGTTGGAGCACCTGGACAAGGTCATCGATGTGGACCAATCGCCTATCGGTCGCACCCCTCGTTCGAATCCGGCTACCTATACGGGGCTCTTCACCCCCATCCGGGAACTGTTCTCCTCCCTGCCGGAATCCCAAATGCGTGGCTACCTGCCCGGGCGGTTCTCGTTCAACGTGAAGGGAGGGCGCTGCGAAGCTTGCCAGGGCGACGGCCTCGTGAAGATCGAGATGCACTTCCTCCCGGACGTCTATGTGCCCTGTGACGTATGCCGCGGGAGGAGGTATAACCGAGAAACCCTCGATGTCTACTACAAGGGCCGGAATATCGCCGATGTCCTGGACATGACCGTCAACGAAGCGCTGGAGTTCTTTGATGCTGTACCACGGATCCGAGTGAAGTTGCAGACTCTCCATGACGTAGGCTTGGGGTACGTGCACCTGGGGCAATCGGCGACGACCCTTTCGGGGGGTGAGGCCCAAAGGGTGAAGCTGGCGGCCGAACTGTCCAAACGGGCCACCGGAAACACTTTTTACATCCTGGACGAACCCACCACCGGCCTTCACTTCGAGGACGTCCGATTGTTGATGGAGGTTTTGCATCGGCTGGTGGATCGCGGGAACACCGTAGTGGTCATCGAACACAACCTTCACGTCGTGAAGACGGCAGATTGGGTCATCGACCTGGGGCCGGAGGGTGGGGAGGCCGGAGGGGGGATCGTGGTGGAGGGGACACCGGAGGAGGTCGCCGCCGCCGCCGGCTCCTACACCGGGGACCACCTCGGCCATCTCCTTCACGAGAAGTGAACAAACTCCCTGCCCGAACTTGTTCGCCCCCCAGGTTGACGCGATTTTTCTTTTTTACTCGGGAATATTCCACCCCAGGGGAGGATTAGGCCGGTCCCTGGGGGACTGCACGGGGCCTTTAAGGAGATAAAAACGTGTTTTTTCGATCGAAACTGCTTCTACCCCTGATGTTGCTTTGCCTGCTTCCGGCCCCCGGATACGGCCAGGGATTTGGAGTCTACATGGAAGTGGCCGACGTGGAGGGAAGCTCGGTGGGCGAAACGAGCGCTCGGGCCGAAGCTGCCGTAGCCGAAGCGGGGTGGACCCTCCTGGCCGCCTACGACGCCGGGGTGGACGGCGACGACTGTTCCTTCACCGCCCGAGTCCTGGTGGTGGACTGGCCCGAATACACTCGGGCGGTCATGTCCCAAGGGGACCACGGAGCCTTCGCCGCGCCCCTACGAATCTCGGTCTTCGAGGACGAGATGGGAGTGCATGTCGCCGCCGTGAACCCTCGCTCCATCAACCGCACCATCGTGTCGGAAGAGGGGATGGAACAGGAGTGGAGCCGATTTGCGGCCATTCTTCGGCGGACCCTCGCCGAGGGTGTGGGAGCTTCGCCGGCATTCGGGGATTTTGGCCAGTTTCGGGACCGGGGTTTGATCGGAAAGACCATGGGGGTAATGGCCGGAGGGCCTTTCCTGGAGAAGATCAAGGAGATCGGGACCGTGCCGGCGGGTGAAGGTGGCGTGGAGGCCGTCGCCCAGTCCCTCTTCGACGATCTGGGCGCCGCCGCCCCAGGGGATGACTGGGGTATCCGGCCGGTCTTCCTTATGAACCCGTCTCCAGGGGTCGTGGTCCTCGGTGTAACCGGAGAGCGAATGGAGGCCCGGTCATTCTCTATCGTCGGCCGGGGTTCCGACAAGAGCCGCTCCAGGTTCGCCTGCCCGGGTCTGGATCACGCGGCGGCCTATCCCATCGAAGTGGTTCTGACAGAGGACGGGGATCAGGTGAAGGTCAGCGTAGTGGACGCCATGTTTCGGATGAAGATGTTTTTCGAGGATGCCGGGAAACTGAAATTCGCCCGGAACATGACCATGCCGGGATCCATCGAGGACGAGATTAGAGCTTTGATCCAAGCCGCCCTCTTTTAGATTAATTGTCTCGGTATTACTCATACTCTGTGGCTGCTTCCATTCCTGATCGAGATTCGGCCCGAAACCACCCCCGCACAGGGGCCGTAGTGGCCGGTGCAGCCTCCGTCGGACTACAACCCAGGGAGAAGGGTTCATGGTTACCCGAGATGATCTTGAGAGCTACCTGATCCGAATGGATCTGGATTTCGAAGAGGTGGACGATGGAATGTTTCTCGTCCAACCCAAAAACGATGGCACACCGGTGGTGGTCCATCACACCCCACCCCTCCTGGTGGCTCGCCTGAAGGTCATGGATGTACCCGAGGGGAGAGAGCTGGGGGAGCTGTACCACTCCCTCCTCGTTTGGAATGCCACCGACGTGGTCCACGGCGCTTATGGGATCGAAGAGGGGGACCTCGTGTTGACCGACACGTTGGAACTGGAGACACTGGACTTCCCTGAGCTGCAGGCCTCCCTGGAGAGCATGCAGATGGCGGCGGCCAGCCACATCGAAAAAATCAAGGAACTGGCCGGCACCGGCCAGGAGGGCTGAGGCAATGGGAATCTTCCAAAAGCTATCGACCCTTCTCAAATCGAACATCAACGATCTGATCGCCCGGGCCGAAAACCCGGAGAAGATGCTGAATCAGATCATCCTCGACATGCGGGACCAGCTGGCCAAAGCCAAGCGTGAAGTCGCGGCGGCCATCGCCGACGAGCGGAAGCTCAGGGCCCAACTGGACGACGAGATCAAGCAGACCCGGGATTGGGAGCACCGGGCCATGCTGGCTGTGAAGGAGGGTCGGGACGACCTGGCCAAGCAGGCCCTTATCCGGCAGCAGGAGCACGCCCAGCGGGCCCAGACCATTGAACAGACCTGGTCGGCCCAGGCCCAGGAGACCGAGAAACTCAAGGGGTCCCTCCGCCAACTCAACGACAAGATCGAAGAGGCAAAGCGGAAGAGGAATCTGCTCATCGCGAAGCAGAAGAGGGCCCAGGCCCAAAAACGGATCCACGAGACCATGTCGGGCCTCTCGGACACGTCGGCCTTCGAAGCTTTCAACCGGATGGCGGAAAAGATCGAAGAGTCCGAAAGGCGGAGCCTTGCCCAGGCCGAGGTCACCGAGGCTCTTACCGGGGACACGCTGGAACAGGACTTCCTGAGGTTGGAGGCAGGTGGTGGGGATGCCGATGTGGATGACCGGCTCATGGCTCTGAAGCATGAGATGGGCCTCATTGCGGCTCCGGAAGCCGAGGAACCCAAAGCCCTCACGGCAGGGGAAGAGGATGATGAGGTAGAGGACGACGGGGTGGACGCCGAAGCGGAAGAGAAGGTGGAAGAGCCGCCTGTGGCCGACGCCGTCCTGCTGGAAGAGTTCGAGCAACTCGAGAAGGCAGAAAAGAAAGAAGCCGAGGAGTAGGGACGATCTCCTTCGCTCTTACCAGGAGGGCGGCCCGCCGATTCAGGCGGTCCGCCCTTTTTGATAGTGGGACCACCAGCTAGCTGGCACCACCAACCGTATCCGAGGACTTGGACGCCATGAGCATCGTCTATCTCAACGGCGAGTACATCCAGAAAGAAAAGGCTCTCATCTCCGTGGACGACCGGGGGTTCCTTTTTGGCGACGGCATCTACGAAGTCACGGCGGCCTATCATGGGAGCCTTTTTCGGTGGGACCTTCACAAGGCCAGGATGAATCGTGGCCTCACGGCTCTGCAGATCGACTTCGACCCAGCAGAGCTCGAGGATGTCCACCTCCGCCTCCTGGCGGAGAACGATCTCCTGAAGGTGCCGGTCGCCTTCGTTTATACCCACCTTACGAGGGGCGTCGCCCCTCGGACCCATCAGTTTCCGGCCGATCCGGTTCCTCCGACGGTCTACCTCTTTGCCGGAGAATACTCACGGCCTCCCAGGGAACGGTGGGAGGAGGGGTACAAATCCATCACCGTCCACGATCAGAGGTGGGCCCGAATCGACCTGAAGACCATCCAGCTCCTACCGAACGTCCTCGGAAAACAGGCTGCCATCGATGCCGGTGCCGACGAGTGCGTTTATATCAAGGACGGAATGGCCATCGAGGGCGCTCTCAACAACTTCTTCACCGTCTTCGGAAACACCGTCGTGACTCACCCGGCCTCGAACCAGATTCTACCGGGGATCAGTAGGCATTTCGTGTTGGAGGAGGCCCCCAAGTTGGGGTTTGATGTTCAGCTCAGGGCCATCACCGTGGAGGAGATGTTCCAGGCTGACGAGGCCTTCCACACCGGGACGCTGACCGAGGTGAAACCCTGCATCGAGGTTGACGGACGCCCCATTGGAACCGGCAGGGTCGGCCCCGTGACCCGGGCCCTATTCGACGCGTTCCTCGAAGCGACTGGAAG
>JABDNZ010000552.1 GCA_013043565.1 Gemmatimonadota bacterium
GTTCCAGTCCTGAGACCGAAGGAACCCGTACCCTTCCGGAAGGATCTCGAGAACGCCCTCCCCGCGAAGGACTACATCGCTGTCCAGGAGATTCTGCTCGATCCGGAATATCAAGTCCTGCTTCCGGAGGCCTGAGAAGTTCGAGATGTTCAGCTCCTCCGCCAGGTCATGGAGGTCTGAAACACTTTTGCTTTTTAACTCTGCGATGTCCACGAAGGGCTCCGATGGTTGGCGAACCGTCCAGGGTCCCCTGGATCAGGTAGGATTGAACTCGGCAGCTCGCCGGATGGTTTCTAAAATCTGAAAACAGGAAAAGAGAGAGGCGATATGGGGAAAGCCCTGGCTCGGGCCATTTCATCGGCTGTAACTCTGCTATGCTAATGAAGGGGTGAGAATAGGGCAAGGGTCCAAAAAAAACAGGCATCTTCCTGCAGAAATCCGTCCTGGAGGCGCCCTGGAAAAGGGCTTCCGAGGCAGGGACTTTCCGCCCAAAAGCGATTGAGAGCTTGACATCGTTTTTTTGAACAAAAACATTCGTTTACGTTCAACTGCTGGGAATCATCTCTCCGGAGGTCGGAATGGCGAGGCACAACCGGGATGGGTACGGTGTGGATCAGCGCGGATATCAATATGTCATAGGGTTCCAACCCGATTGGCTTCGCTATGTGAAGGTCACCCGGGACCTGGAGACCGGTCGTCAGTCCACAAAGGCTCTTTATCGGAATCCTGCCGATGTGAGGGAGGCCGAGCCTGGAGACCGCATCCGCACCCGAGTCACTTCCAAGGAGCAGAATCTCGACTTCGAGGTGATAGTTGATGATCCCAACCGAGCCGTCCGGCGGATCAGGGTGATCTGCGAGTTGCCCGGGCGGGACGGGCGCCGTGAAGAAGAGGTGGAGTTCATCGTGGAGGGCCTTTTACCGGAGGGCTGATCTTTCCAAGCGTGCCTGCCTGACCCCAACGCCCCCTCCCTCCGGCCGGGGTGGCGACGCCCTTCCTTCGTCGGCTATACTCCCACAAATGAGAATCAGCGTTCTGTTGGACCCGTTCCGATGGCTTGGCCGATCGGCTCTGGATACCGCCGCCCAAATCGGGCAGTGGGGCGGCCTGGGCCTTCAAACCCTGAGGGGGTTCCAGCGGGTTGATATCTGGGGCCGGTTGCTCTTGGGACAGATGGCCAAGATCGGGCTGGATTCCGTCCCGATCGCCCTCTTCATTGCCAGCTTTACCGGCGTCGTCATGGCTCTGCAGGCGTCCTATACCTTCACCGGCGCGGTTCCCCTTTACTTCGTCGGCACCCTGGTGGGGAAGACCATGATCCTCGAGCTCGGTCCGGTGCTGACCGGGCTGGCCCTATCCGGACGTGTAGGGGCCAACATTGCGGCCGAGCTCGGAACCATGAGGGTCACCGAGCAGATCGACGCGCTGGAAACCCTGGCGTACGACCCGGTGGCATACCTGGTCGTTCCCAGAGTCCTCGCCGGGATCCTCATGGTCCCCGTGGTCGTGGTTTTGGCCAGCGCCGTCGGGATCACCGCCGGGTGGGGAACATCCCTCTATCTGTTGGACATGTCTACGCCGGAGTTCATGAAGGGCCTTCGCCTCTTCTTTGACGACTGGGACGTGAAGTTCGCAGTGATCAAATCGTTGAGCTTTGGCCTCACCATCACCTCTATCGGCTGCTTCTTCGGGTTCACGACCCGGGGCGGAGCGGAAGGTGTGGGCCTCTCCACCACCCGGGCCGTTGTGGTGAGCAGCATGGTCATCCTGGTCTTGGATGCCTTTTGGGCGGCGACGTTGCTGTGAGCATTCTCCTGAGGGACGTCCACAAGGCGTTCGGGGCGAACCGGGTCCTCAAAGGCTTCTCCTTGGAAGTTCAGCCGGGGGAAACCCTGGCCATTGTCGGGCAGTCCGGAACGGGGAAGTCCGTGGCCTTGAAGCATGTGGTTGGGCTGCTCAGGCCGGATCGGGGAGAGGTCTGGGTGGATGGCCAGAACGTCGGGGACATGAGTCTGGAGGGGCTCTACGAGGTCCGAAGAAACGTAGGGTACGTGTTCCAGTTCGCCGCTCTCTTCGACTCCCTCACCATCGGGGAGAATGTGGGCATGGGGCTAAAACGCCTGCCGGAGGTGACAGAGGAGGCGATCTCGCGGCGGGTGAGGGAGTGCCTGGCACTGGTGGAGTTGGAGGGGTATGAGAGCAGGTATCCGGCTCAACTGTCGGGCGGACAGAAGAAACGGGCCGGGTTGGCAAGAGCGATCGCGACTCGGCCCGAGTACCTACTTTACGATGAGCCCACGACGGGTCTGGATCCCGTGACCAAAACGGTCATCGACCGCCTCATCATCAGGACCCGAGAGGAGTTGGAGGTCACGTCAGTCGTGATCACGCATGATATGGAAAGTGCCTATCGCGTGGCGGATCGGATCGGAATGCTGCACGATGGAATAATTCGCTTTATGGGTACCGCGGATGAGATTCAAGCCTGTCCGGATCCAGTCGTAAAAGGGTTCATTGAAGGGAAACCGGAGCTCCTGGAGGGAGCAGGATGACACGCCGAAGAGAAATAATGGTAGGAGTGGTCATCGTGGCCGGAGTCGTGGCTGCGGTCCTGGGTACCCTTTGGCTCCAGGACGCGAGCTTCGGACGAGGGACCCGGGAGGTGGAGGCCCTCTTCACCCAGGTCGGTCAGCTGATGAACGGGAATGCGGTGAAGCTTCGAGGGGTGAACATCGGCCGGGTTGAGGACATCAGTGTGGAGGAAAACGGCGAGGCCGTCCGGGTGCGTATGAGGATCCGCGATGACGTGGTGCTCCCGCCCATCAGTGCCGTGCTCCTTGCCCCTGAAAACATGTTTGGCGACTGGCAGGCGGAGATTGTGAATCCCAGCGTGGCACCCAATACACAGTTCGAGTTTTTAGCACCGGACGAAGCCGAGGTGTTGGGGGGGTATGCACTACCCGAGTTTTCCCGCCTCACCTCCGCCGCCGACCGAATCTCCGAGGACATGGCCGCTCTTACCGAAAGGGTCGAGGAGGCTTTCACGGAGGAGACGGCAAGGAACCTCAGCCGGGCAATCGACAATGTCCAAGAGGTGAGCGAGCGGCTGAGGGAGTTGGTCGAAGCCCAAGCCGGCGCAGTCTCGGATTTGGCGTCGGAGTTCGAGGAATCGGCCAGGGAGTTGGGAATCGCGGCCCACGCTGCCCACCTGACCTTCGAAAAAGCGGAGGAGCTTCTCGGGGCCCCGGGGACCGACTCGGTCCTCAATGACGCACGGGCGACCGTCGCGAACCTCAAGGAGCTGTCTGGTGAGCTCAGCGCGGCGACTCAGGGTGCCCAGGGAATGATCGTGCGCATCGACTCCACTTTTTCCCGACTGGATCGGATGACCGCTCAAATCGAGGCGGGAGAGGGAGCTCTGGGTCTATTGATGAAGGACACTCTCCTCGTCACCCAGGCCCAGGGTGTCCTGGGGAGCTTGACCAGCTTTCTAGAGGACCTGCAGGAAAGACCCCAGCGGTATGTCCGACTCTCGATCTTCTGAGGACCGGGTGTCCGCAACTTCCGGAAAGGGTACGCCGCCTCTGAAGAGCGCTCGTTCCGGGGGCCAGAGGGACCGAGGGGCTCGGCCGGAAGAGAGCGCCGGGGGGGTCGTTCTCCGCCGGATCGGCGGGCGGATTCATGCTCTCCTCATCAAAGACCCTTATGGGAACTGGGGCCTTCCAAAGGGCCATTTGGAGGGTTCGGAGGGCCCGCCCGAGGCTGGCCTGCGGGAGGTCTCCGAGGAGACCGGTTTGGGCGACCTGGTACTGGGACCGAAGCTTCGGACCATTGATTGGTACTTCCGCTTGCGGGGCCGGTTGATCCACAAATTCTGTACCTTCTACCTCATGGTTTCGAAACACGGGGATCCGATTCCCCAGGAGGCGGAGGGGATCACCGACTGCCGTTGGATACCCCTTCTTGAAGCAGTCGACGCGCTGGACTACGAGAACGCGCGCGAAGTGGTCCGAGATGCCGCCAGGATTGCGCTGGGTCCCAAGGAACCTCAGGCCATTGACGTCTAATCGCCACGGCGTGAGAGTGGAGTCGGACCAAAACCAAAAATATTCCCGGGGGAGAGGCCGCTGAGCAGGTGGAGGCAACCCGATCCCCGGTGGAGATATATACATGACGCAGGATATCGCCGA
Source organism: Gemmatimonadota bacterium (assembly GCA_013043565.1). Lineage (GTDB taxonomy): Bacteria > Gemmatimonadota > Gemmatimonadetes > Longimicrobiales > Gaopeijiaceae > JABDNZ01. The sequence goes on from JABDNZ010000552.1 coordinate 4,191, forward strand.
TATCACCGTGATTGGTGGCGGCCCGACCGGGCTGTATGCGGCTTTTTACGCCGGGATGCGGGAGAGGTCGGTGCGGCTCATCGACTCCTTACCGGAGCTTGGCGGGCAGCTCATGGCCTTGTACCCGGAAAAGTACATCTACGACGTTGGGGGGTTTCCGAAGGTACTGGCCCGGGACCTGGGGAAGGACCTCATAGAGCAGGCTCTCCAATTCGATCCGGATGTGGTTCTGACCGAGGAGGTCACCGAGCTGGACTGGGACGGGGACCTGATTATCCTCAAGGGCAAAAAGGCTGAATACCGGACCCGCGTGCTCATCCTGGCGGGCGGGAAAGGTGCCTTCGAGCCCATGAAGCTGAGGTGTCCGGGATACGAGGAGTATCTGGGGAAGGGGGTCGAGTTCTCCGTCTCCGATCAAGAGCTGTACCGAGGGAAACGCCTCCTGATCGTCGGGGGAGGGGATTCTGCCCTGGACTGGGCTCTCACACTCAAAGACGTGGCCTCCGAAGTCGTCCTGATCCACAGGAGAGGGGCGTTCAGGGCCCTGGAACGTTCCGTAGCCGAGCTCGGAGTTGCGTCCAAAGCGGGTGAACTTTCCTTCCGAGACCACCATGAGGTGCGGGAGATCCGGGGGGGAGACCGCGTGGAGACCGCGTTGATCTTCGACAATCGGACTGGGGAAGAGACCGTCCTGGAAGTCGATGCTGTCCTCACCTTTTTGGGGTTCAAGCCGGACCTTGGGCCTTTGAAAGAGTGGGGGCTGGAATTGGAGGGGAACCGGGTGGCCGTGGACCGGCTTATGAGGACGAGCCTTCCGGATGTCTTCGCAGTGGGAGAC
>JABDNZ010000558.1 GCA_013043565.1 Gemmatimonadota bacterium
CCCTTTCTGGGGTGCGGAGGCGCGGCATTCTCGAACGGAGGGGGAGTCTGGTCGAGGCCGGTCCGGGATTCCTCCCTGTTACCACCCCCGTCGGAGCGGCCCCCAGTCCCCGAGGAGCTTTTTGAAGGGGATACCCCGCTGAGGATGACTCTGGAGGCTGACTTTCGGGCGCTCGAGGACGACAGGGACCAGGAGAGCCTGGAACGGCCCGGCCGGGTCATCTTGGAAGATGACACCGGACCCATGTCGCTACCGGTTCAGGTCCGCACCAGGGGTCGGTTTCGACTCAATCCTTATATCTGCGCTTTTCCTCCCCTTCGACTCAGATTCCCGACTGATTCCCTTCACGGCACGGTTCTCCACGGGGTGGAAAAGGTGAAGGTCGTGACCCACTGCCGGGATAACAACAGATACGAGCAGTATGTCCTCGAGGAATACCTGTCCTATCGCATCTACGGGATTCTCACCGAGATCGGTTTCAGGGTCCAGCTTGCTCTGATCACCTACCGGGACAGGAGCGGCGATGAGGAGGACATTTCCCGACTCGCGTTCCTTATCGAAGACGAGGATGCCGTGGCTGAAAGGTTGAGCGGCGTGATCGTCGAAGCCCAGCAGGCGAACCCGAATCAGTTCGATCCCTGGCAAGCCGGCCTGATGTACCTATTCCAGTATCTCATCGGAAACACGGATTGGTCCATCGCACGATTCCACAACGTGGAGGGCATTCGAATCGGAGATAGACACTTTCCCCTTCCTTACGATTTCGATTTCTCCGGGTTTGTGAACGCATCCTATGCCGGCCCGGCCCCGGTGGTCGCCCGATACATCAAGAATGTCAGGGAGCGGTATTACTGGGGTGTATGTTCGGAGGACATCGACTACAGGGCCCTTTTTTCCTATTTCAACCAAAAGCGGGAGTCCATTCTCGATTTGATCGAGCGCCAGCCCGGGTTGACGGGAAGGAATCGAACCCTGGCCACAATGTATGTGGAGTCGTTTTTTGAGGTCCTCAATGACGATCGGGAGGCTGAATACAAGATCGTCTACGGCTGCCGCGAAATGGGAGGGAAAGGGGCAAATCAGGGAATACCCTGACCCTCTGGTAGCAGACGAACCGTCACCGAAGCGTTCCCCACTTTCCCCGCGGCCGTGGCTGAAATGGTCACCGAACCCGGTGCCACGCCCCGGACCAGCCCCACATTTTGGTCGACGAAGGCGATGGCCGTGTTGGAGCTCGACCAATCAACGGTGACCTGCACGATCTCGCCCCGGCCATTCCGCACCGTGGCTTCGAAAAGAGTCGTCTCATCGATGCCGACCGTGGCCTGCGAGGGAGTGACCACGACGGACGTGATCTCATCCCCACCGCCCGGCCCGGTTCCGCCATCCGGACCACAGGCAGACAGGACAAGGACGGCCGCCAGTGCCAAGGGTCCCACCCGTGACCACCTCGAGCCGCCGGTCATCTTTCGTGAGGCCATGATCTCTGCGATCCTCCAGACTGGTTCGGAGCGGACTGCCTCTCCGAAGATCTTTCCTAACCACTACACAACAATAACGCTAAGTTTCCAGCAGCCAAGAACTCCCGGATCAGACAGAGAATGAACCATGCACAAAGGAACCCTGGCAGCCTTCGGAACTACAGTGCCGGGACCATTCGCGAGCTACGGTTCATCTCGCCCTCCGACGCCACGACACGCTTCGGGAGCGGTTTCCAGGGGGGTGCTATCGAGGTTTTCCTCGAGTAGGGGCGAGAGATGAAGAGCCGACACCTGTTGGCCCTTGCTCTTTCACCGGGCTTTCTTATGGCGTGGGGTTGCACGTCTCGTTTTGTCCGTCTGGAGGGGGTATACGATCTGGTCGCCTACCAGGGTAAACCGATCCCATTCGGTGGTGTTCGCGGCGGCCGAATCCAACTGGAGTTGGACGGGTCCTTCATCCTCTACACCCTGAGAGCCGTGGAAATCGGACAGAGTCCGACAGTCACGGACACGACCCTGGGGCGTTTTCGGTTGGAGAAGTGGGACGGTGACTGCACCGCAATAGTACTCCGGGCCGGTGACCGATCCCTGGAGCCGGAACTCTGGGCCGATGTCTGCGAGACGGAGCTGACCATCCGGGATCAGGGGACCGTTTATAAAAGAACGAAAGGGTTGGCCCCGGTCCGTGGACCCTAGTTGATCGTAATCGAAAGCGATTTGAAGGTCGCCTGGCCGTCTCCGCTTCGGACTCGGACCGTAAGGTTGAAGGTCCCCCTCCAGGTCGGCGTCCCAGAGACCACACCGTCAGCCCCGAGAGAGAGACCCTGAGGAAGAGTTCCCCCTGACAGGTCCCAGGTATAAGCGCCATCCCCCCCACTTGCGGTAAACGTCGCAGAGTAAGGCTGACCGAACTGCCCGTCCGGGAGAGACGTCGTGGTTACCACCAGGAACTCGTAGACCCCGAGCGTGAGGTCTGCCGTGGCTGTGAGTCCAGCGCTGGCAACCTGGATCGTGAACGGGAAGATTCCTGCGGTGTTGGGTGTGCCCGAAATAACACCCGAACCGGAGTGGAGGTTTAGCCCCCCCGGGAAGACTCCGGCCACCACAGACCAGGTGAAGTTTCCGTCCCCACCGTCGGCGTCAAGGAAGAAATTGTAAATGATCCCGACCCTGGCGTTCGGAAGGGAGGTGGTCGTGACCGACAGCGCTGGAGTGATGCTGATAGAGAATTCTTTAACTGCGGTGAGTCCGGCGCTGGCGACCTGAAGCGTGACGTCCGAGGTCCCTTCGGCCGTCGGAATGCCGGAGATCGTGCCGCTGGAGGGGTCGAGGGCCAGCCCGTCGGGGAGAGTTCCGACCAACACGGACCAGCTGTATACCCCGCTTCCTCCAGAGGCAGAGACGGTTTGTGAGTATGCCGTCCCGACTTTCCCGTCGAGGAGGGACTCGGATGTGATGGCCAGAGGGTGATAGACGTTGATCGAAAAGTCTATCACCAGCGTCTCACCAGCACTGGCGACCTGGACCGTGAACAAGGAGCTTCCCTGACCGGTCGGGGTCCCGGAGATGGTGCCCCCCGGGTCGAGTGCCAGACCATCGGGCAGAACTCCAGCGACGACCGACCAGGCGTACGTCCCGTCTCCTCCAGAAGCCTCGAGGGAGGCTCCGTAACTCGTGCCGGTCACCCCATTCGGCAATGAGGTGGTGATGACGGTGAGAACGGCCTGAATGCCCAAGGAAAGCTCCTGGGAGGCGACCTGCCCGCCCCAAGAAACCTGGACCGTGAAGTCGAACGTGCCGGCCAGGGTCGGTGTGCCACTCAGCACTCCTGCGGAACTGAATGAGATACCGGGAGGAAGGTCTCCAGACACGATGCTCCAGGCCTCGCTTCCATCGGTGGCCGTCGCCGATAAGGCGGCATCATAGGTTTGCCCGATCGATCCATCATCGAGGGCCGTCGTCTCGATGATCAACTCGGCGAAGGTGGTCACCTCCCCCTCGTTGGCCTCCGGAGCAGAGCATCCATTCTGGTTGCATGCACGGATCCTGTAGCGGTAAGCGGTTCCGGACGTCAAACCCGTGTCCCTGAAGGTGGTGACGTCTGCCCCGACAATACCGATTTCTTCGAATACCCTCAGGGGACCATCCCCGCCACCCGGGGCCGCCGGTGGGGCGGCCTCCCGGTCAATCCGGAATTCGTCTTCGTTGGTCGAGTTGTCCACCCAGGTTACATCGACCACGGTGTTCGAGAGAGCGGTGACTCCGACACCCGAGGGGGGAGCGGGTTCGGTCAGGTCCACCACCAGAATCGAGGCTGTACCGCTTACGCCTTCGGCGGTGGCAGTGATTGTGACCGTCCCCTCGGTGACCCCAGCGACCAGGCCCGTTCCGGAGGAGGTCGCTATGGCATCGTCCGAAGAGCTCCAGGAGAAGGATGCGTCCAGGAACGCTCCGCTGCTGTTCAGCGCCTGCGCGGTCAGCTGCACAGTGTTTCCGATCTCGACGATGGACGAAGACGGCGTGATCGAAACCGAGACGATCTCGTCCTTGTCGGGGCCGGTCCCATTACTGTCGCACCCCTGGATGATGAACGAGAGCAGTAGGCAAAGTGTTGCAGCGCGGCGGATCATGGCGGGCTTTCCTGAGGTTCGAAACTGCGGCGGGTACGCCAGTCAGGCGAAGAAGTCACTATTCAAACCTTGTCCCGGTCCCGACTCGAGCGCAAGGAACAGAGATTCGCAGGACGGGAGGGGCGGTTGAATTTCTTGCGCCGAGCGGAGAAAAGGCCGAACCTTAACCTGATTATCAAAAAATCAAGCTGGACTCCACCGGTGGATCCGGGATCCAACCCGACCACCGAGTCGGGTCGCACAGTTGGAGGCTCACAAGGGAAGGAGGCCGTCATGGCAGCAACGGTGAAGGAGGTCGAATACTACTATGCCCTGGTTGCCGACCGCCCCGGGGAAGCGAGGAAGTTACTGGAGTTTCTCAGCGAGAAGATGGTCAACCTTATGGCCATCTCGGCCTTTCCCGTGGGCGAAGGCCAGAGCCAGATCGATCTCTTTCCCTCCGATCCAGAGATGCTGAAAGAGGCTGCTGCCGACGCAAACATCCCGCTGGTGGGTCCGAAAAAGGCCTTTTTGTTGCAGGGTACCGACAGGATAGGGGCCCTTTATGATTTCCACCTGAAGCTCTCGAACGCGGGAGTGAACATCTACGCCTGCAATGGAGTTGTTGACGGCACAGGCCGTTTCGGGTACCTGATCTGGGTGGACCCAGCGGACTATGACCAAGCCTCCGAAGCGTTGAAAGCCAGCGATTGGAGGACGATCCAGATGAGCCGCCGGACATGACGCCGTGTCGGGACCCGGGACCACAGATTCACGTTTTTTTGGATGATTCCCGATGATGCAAGTTCGAAAGACCACGCTCGCCGTTCTCATCCTTCTCATGACTCTGGCTTGCGGGTCCGCCGCCTCCGGCGGATCCGGCCTCGATGCAAACCTCATAGCCCGGGAGCAGATCGATGAGGTAGGTCCATCGAACGCATATAACATCATAGAGGCGCTGCGTCCGACCTGGCTCCAAAAACGGGGGCCGACCAGCTTCTATAACGAGGGAGAGGTTCGAGTCTATTTGGACAATTCCAGCCTCGGAGGGATCGAAGCCCTCCGCGGCATTCACTCGGATAACATCGAGTCCATCAGCTTCCTGGACGAACGCAGGGCCAGCTTTCGTTTCGGTCCCAACCACGAACAGGGGGTAATCCTGGTCTTGACCCGCCGCTGAGCCGAAACTTTTACGAAAGCGTACCAAAATTACAGTGTGAGCAGGAGAGGCCGGAGTAATATTAAGGATTGGATGTTCCTCCGATCGCCTCAATCCGGAGCAAACCTTGAACTCGGACCCCTCCTCTGGCCCCGTAGGCACGCCTCGCAGGACCGCTGGCCATTCCCGTTTGGAGCCCCCCACGGAAACCCCAATCCACGTCGTGGACGACGATCAGGTCATCGTCGACGGACTCACACACTTCCTCCGGCAGAGAGGATTTCTGGTCCACGGTTTCACGGAGCCGACCCAAGCCTTGTCCGTGATCCGGGAAGGTCCACCCCATCTGCTGATCGTGGACCGGAATATGCCCGGGATGGGTGGCTTTGATTTGGCCCGAAGCGCGCTGGAGGAAGACCCGGACATAGGCGTAATCATCCTCACCGGAGCGCGGGAGGTCGAGTTGGCCATCGATGCCTTTCGCCTCGGCGTCTCGGATTACCTCTTGAAGCCTTTGGATTTCGGCGAAATCGAGAGGACTGTGAGGCGGGTCCTCATCCGGCGGAGCCAGGAGATCTTCCACCGTGACACCGAATCCCGGATGCGCCGGGCGGTCGAAAACCGGACCTTGGAGTTGGAGAGGAAGAACAAGCTGTTGGAGGGAGTGACGGTAGGAGCCCTGACGGCACTCGTGGATATACTCGAGCAAAAGAACCCACACTTTCAGGGGCACAGTCAGGGAGTTGCAGTCCTCTCAGAAAAGATCGCCACCGAAATGGGGCTTCCCACGATCGAGGTCAGGGCCTGCAAGACCGCTGGGTTCCTTCATGACATCGGGATGATTGCTGTTCCCGATAAACTTGTGGAAAAGACCAGCCCTCTCACTCGGGACGAATCCGCCCAGATCCAACAACACTGCCGGATCGGGAAGGAGCTTCTGGATCCCTTCACCCACCTTGGCCCTGTCCCTGACTACGTATTCCACCACCACGAACGCATCGACGGTTCAGGCTACCCGGACGGACTGGCAGGGATGGACATTCCCATGGGCGCCCAGGTTGTCGCCGTTGCCGACTCGTTTCGAGCACTGGTAGAGCCCCGGCCCTACCGGACCGCCCATTCCCCGACCGAGGCCATCGAAATCCTCGTCGGGGCGGCAGGTATCTGGCATTCTGATGAAATCCTGAGCGCCTTGGCCCGCCTTCGACCTTCTGCTTCGGCTTAGGCCCCTGGCGCTCCCGTCGGTTCCGAGGGGTGCCAGGAGTGGGACGGATGCTACATTGGCCCCTTGTTGGTCCTGACTCTCCGACCAGGGCAGCCAAAGAATGATCTCCATCAAAGAGACCCACCGTCGCCTGTCACGCTATCCCCGAGTCCAGCTCGCTCACCTGCCGACGCCACTCGAACGGCTCCCGACTCTTTCTGAACATCTCGGCGGACCGAGAGTCTTCATGAAACGAGATGATCAAACCGGCCTGGCGTTCGGCGGAAACAAGGCACGGAAGCTCGAGTTTATCATGGGTGATGTTCTCGAACAGGGGGCGGACTCCATCGTGACGTGGGCCGGCGTGCAGTCCAACTGGTGCCGACAGGTCGCCGCCGGCGCTGCTCGGGCAGGGAAGAGGGCTGTCCTTGTCCTTTTGAAGCGGCCGGGCCTGCCCGCGTCCGAAGACGGCAACCTCCTGATCGACCGTGTCTTTCAGGCGGATGTCCGGATCCAGGAAACGTCCGGAGAGAAAGGGTTCCTCGAATATGAGAACGTGGAGGAATGGGTGGGCCCGGTTCTCCGCGAGGAGGAAGCGGCAGGCCGAAAGCCGTACCTGGCGCCGATCGGTGGGTCCATCGTAGAAGGATCCATGGGTGGCCCTTTCGGGGCTTTTGGGTACGTCCTTGCCTTCGCTGAACTCCTGGAGCAGGCAGGTGCTCTTGGTTTCAAGCCAAAGTCCGTGGTCCTGGCAACCGGATCTGCTGGAACCCAGGCCGGCCTTCTGGCCGGGGCCAAGCTTCTCTCTCCGGAGACTCGCGTGGTGGGGATCAGTGTGGCGGGCACCGGCCCTGACATCTCCCGCCTGGTAGAGGGGATTACACAGGCGGTTCTGGACGAGATCGGAGACGGTGAGAAGGTCGACCTCGACGAAATCGTGGTGTTCGACGAGTACCTGGGGGAAGGCTATGGAATACTGAACCAGGGTATCGTTGAGACCATCGGGCTCGTCGCTGGAACCGAGGGGGTCCTGTTGGACCCGGTATACACCGGAAAAGCGATGGCGGGATTCCTTGACCTGGCAGGGAAGGGACTTTTTGATGACGAGGACGTGGTGTTCCTCCACACCGGGGGGACCCCGGCCCTATTCCCGTACCGTGAGGGGCTTCTGGACGGAATTCGGACGTGAACGGGAACCCGGCCTACCTCGCCAATGCTCCTAGTCTCCAACCATGTCGCTTCTGATCAGGACATCAAAACCCTCGAAAAAGTACCGACGGAGTCCGTCCGCCTCGGAGAACTCCCCTCCTCCGGAGAGAATCGTCTCGAACGCCTGGCTTACGCGGGGAAGCACCTCGCTGGAAACCCAAGGATCGTTGTGGCCCGAAAGGACCCAGTCGAACTCGCTCAGGCGGTCGACCAGGCGCAGGTTGGAGGCGATGTAATCCCCCAGAACCACATCCTCCGGATAGACGTAAAGGGGCCCGGGAAAGAAGTGGTCTCCGGTGAAGAGGAGGCGATTCGTCGGGTCCAGTAAGGACATGGAGCCCGGAGAGTGGCCGGGGGTGTAAATCACCTCCAGGGTCCTCCCGCCCAGATCGATGAAGTCCCCATCGGTCACCAGATCATCCGGTTCGATGGGAGGAATGGTCCAGGTAGAAGGGTCCCATCCATCCGGGAGAGGCTTCCAGAGGTAGTCTTCGGTCACGTACCCCTGGAGAGACTCGTTGGATCTCCCCTCGGCCATGCGGGCCAGAGAGACCGGGTCGTCGTACGCAGTGATGTGGTCGAATCGCCAGGCCCCAGCAACGTGATCGTAGTGCTCGTGCGTCAGAACCACCGACACCGGCAGATCCGTCAAAGCTTCGGCGACTGCACTCAGGTCCCCGATGCCGTTCCCGGTATCGATCAGAACCGCCCGTTCCGATCCTTCCACGAGGTAGCTGATGGCCTCCTCGAATTGGTTCGGTTCGTAAATGGCATACGTGCCATCAGTGAGACGGTAAACGTCGAACCACTCCTGGTAGGTCCCCACCTTTTCGAGCGTCTCATAGACCGGTCTGGGATGGACCCGCCACCATTCGCTCGGTTGTACGAGCTCGGGGTTCCCACCCGTGACTTCCGTGTCTTCTGCTCCAGCGGCGGTCTGCCCGTTCTCAGGGCTCCCGCACCCATATAACATGGCTGCCGAAGCCAAGAGGATTTCCAAGCACCGGATCTTCTTCATAGGGCCTGCTCCATGACCGCTTCAACTTCCTTCGCTAGCCCCTCTCCCTCCTCCACCAGTCCACTCAGGCTCTCCCTCATCTCACTCCGGAAAGCCTCGTCGTCGATGCTCTTGAGGTTGATCCTTACATTATAGGCCGCACCGATGAGACCTGCTCGAGCTACCAGGGCCCCGGTTCCCACATCGCTCATCATCTCCTCCGGAGCCATCTTCACCATCTCCGCACAAATCCGGAGCGCATCCCGGCACTGTTCGACCGTCGCCAGAGGAACGCGCGTGGCCGCCTTATAGCCCGCCTGGATAGCCTTCGCCCGGACGGCCTTCTCCTCGGGGGTGTCCTTCGGCATGCGCATCCCAGCGATGACCTCGTCGAATGCCTGGGTGTCTTCATCGACGCCACGTACCAATGCGTCCTTCACCTTCTGGGCCGAATCGGCCAGTTGGCAGAGTTGGTCGTAGCGGTCGTCGTATTCGCCTTTCCCGACGGACAGGTTTGCGACCATGGCCCCGAGGGCGGCCCCGAGGGCCCCGGCCAGGGCCGATACGGATCCTCCTCCCGGAGCTGGAGTGTCTCTGGACACTTCGTCGACAAAATCGAAGGTGGGTTTGAGAAAAAGCGGTCCTTCCACCTCCGGCATCCCCAGGACCTTCTCCTTTGGATCGAATGGAGCGACATCCCGCAGGCCCATGGATTGGATGGCCGTCTCCACCAGATCGGGCACCGGGATGCCGGTGGACTTCATCATCCTCTTTCGGTAGTAACGGCCGGCCTCATGAATGGCCTGGAAGGGGATCAATCCGACGATCTCAGACCCGGTGATACCAATACCCCGGTTCCGGGCGGCCTCCCGGGCGGCCTCCAGCACCTCATGCGGTGAGGAAACGTTGAAGTTGGTCAGGTTCATGCTGATCTGAGCCCGTTGGTACTCGTCGATCACCCAACCGATGGCCTTCACCTCCTTGAACACCCCGTCCGCGAAGACATGCCCTTCGGGGTGTTCCGGATCGATCTCCAAGGCCTCGTACCGGGCCCGGAGATCACCCCCATGTTCGTCCCGGTAGTGAGTTTCCAGCTCCTCGAACGAGGAGCCGACAAAATCGCAGGGGCCACACGGATAGGTGCCGTCCCCCGGGAAATCCACTACATCTCCTTTGTAGTAGAACGGCTCGGTATTCCCGGTCCTCTTCCAACGTCCCCTCTCACGAAGGACGTAGGCGATCTCATTGGCGTATCGGCGATCGGTGGTGTTGAGATTGATGTTGTAGGCCACCAGGAACTCCCGAGCCCCCACGGCGGTGGCGCCGGTCCGCGGATTAAACTCGGCGGGGCCAAAATCCGGGGCCCATTCAGGATCAGCCAGCTTCTCCTTCAACCCCTCGTACTCCCCGGCTCTGACCTTCGCCAGATTCTCCCGCTCGGGTCGTGAGGCGGCGTTCTCATAGAGATAAACAGGGATCCCCAGCTCCTCCCCGATCCGGGACCCAACCCGCCGAGCCATCTCTGCGCAGTCCTCCATCGTCACACCCGACACGGGTACAAAAGGAACGACGTCCGTGGCGCCCATGCGTGGATGCTCGCCCTCCTGGCCTGCCATGTCGATGACCTGGGCCGCCTTCTTCACGGTCTGAAACGCCGCCTCTTCCACGGCGTGGGGCGGGCCGACGAAGGTGATTACGGTGCGGTTGGTCTTTTCGCCGGGATCGACATCCAGGAGGCGGACGTCGGCCACAGCCTCAATGGCATCGGTCACCTCTTTGATGGCAACCGGGTTCCTGCCCTCGGAGATGTTTGGTACACACTCGACGATGGGATCCATACCTTCCGGCCTCCTTGCCGGCTGAGGGTTCGCGGTGGTTCTATTCGCCCAATTGCCAGACGGTATCCAGGACGGTTCCGTCCACCCATTTGATCACTGCAACGGGCCGGTCGGTGAGTTTGGGTTTCTGGGGCTTGCCGCCGATGATCTCTTCCACCTCGGCTTTGATCTCCTCGATAGGACGGATCGGAAGAGAGGAGCCCTCGACCGCATCGATGAGGTCCTCTCGGCGGGGATTGATGGCAATCCCGCGTTCGGTGACGACGACGTCGATGAGCTCGCCGGGGCCGGTAAGGGTGGTCACCTCATCCACCAGGACCGGTATGCGGTCTCTCACCGCAGGCACGGCGAGAATCGTACACGGGCTGAACAAACAGTTTTGCCATCCACCGATTCCGTGAAGGAGCGCGCCGTCGGAGTGGGTGTTCACGTTCCCGTTGAAGTTCACGTCGACCTCCGTGGCACCCAGCACGACCGCATCGACCATGGAAGCGAAGTTTCCCTTTCCATGGTAGTTGTAGGAGGTGAAAGGGGAGGTTGGAACGTGATGCGGGTTACTCGCGATGGACTCTACCGCCGCCAGGTCGAAGGTCTGCCCGTCGAGAATGAAATCGGTGAGGCCCTGTTCAAGCATTTCCACCAGGTACTGGGTCGATCCCCCCCTGACGAAGCGGGCTTTCACCCCCGCGTCCACCATCATTTCTTTCAGGTACTGGGCGAATGCCAACGCGATGCCGCCAGCTCCGGCCTGAAAGGAGAACCCCTCTCTCATGATCCCGGCATCTCTGACAAACCGAGCAACGTACTCGGCGATCAGGAGGCGGTCGGGACTCTTGGTGATTTGTGTCGTTCCCGAGACGATCTTGGAGGGGTCTCCGATGGAGTCGACCTCAACCACGAAGTCCACGTTGTTGCCCTGGATCTGCCACGGCAGGCATGGGAAGGGGACCAGGTTGTCCGTCACCACGATGACGTGATCCGCATAGATGGAATCTGCCAACGCGAAGCCCAAAGATCCGCACGCGGAAGGTCCGTGTGACCCATTGGCGTTTCCGAAAGCATCGGCCGTGGGCGCCGCGATCACGGCGATATCGATGTGGACGTCACCATCCTGGATAGCTTGCCACCTTCCTCCATGGGACCGCAGGACCCCAAGGCCCCTCATCTTGCCCTCCGAGGTATACCGCCCCAGAGGTCCATTCATGCTGCCTTCGATATGGTGGACCACCCCTTGGTCCATCAGGTCGATCACGGGCTCGTGGCAGGGGAAGGAGGCGGAGGGGAACCACATCAGATCTTTCACTCCCAGCTCTCCCGCGGCCTCCAGAGCCTTCAGCGCGACCTTGTCCCCATTTCGGAGGTGGTGGTGGGACGAGATCGTCATCCCGTCCCTGAGCCCGCACTTTTTCAACGCCGTCTCGAGGTCGGGTACCCGTTTGTCACCATCCCCGGGATAATCCCGGCACGTGCGGATGGGCGGAGCCTGCTTGATTCCTGACGGCTCGAAGCCACCCACCCCCTGATAGGGTGTCTGAGCCTTGCCGTTCACAGTAGTCGGGACCGTTCGCCCAGCTGCATTCTGGATGAACTCGAACTCGTTCACGGGGTCACCTCGCCCTCTTCTCCGTGATCACCGAAGAGACCCGCCTCTCTGGCTTGACCTACCAGCTTCTGAGCCCTGAGAACCACGGGTCGGTCGATCATTTTTGTCCCCAGGCTGACCACTCCAAGACCCTTGGCCTCAGCTTCCTCGAAAGCCGCCACGATCCGGAGGGCTTTCTGGAGCTCTTCTTCCCCGGGCGCGAAACCGTCGTGGATGATCCTGATCTGTCGGGGATGGATACAACCCATCCCCTGGAAGCCCATGGCCCTCGATCGTTTGCACCAAGCCAGGAGTCCGGCCTCGTCGGCCACATCACCGTAGACAGAGTCGATCGCCTGAACTCCGGCGGCCCGGGCTGCGTTTACCAGCCGGCTCCGGGCCCACAGGGATTCGAATCCTTCGGGGGTTTTCACGACGCCCAAGTCTGCCGTGTAGTCTTCGAGACCGATCGTGAGGGCCGCCACGGACGGGGATGCCAGGGCGATATGTACGGCATTCTCCACCCCTTGGGCCGACTCCAGGATGGGCATGAGCCAGATGGGGTGGTCCGACCCCTGGTCTTCCTGGATGGCGTCGATCCGAGCCTGCACCTGTTTGACCTGCCCGGAGGTCTCCACCTTCGGAATGAGGATCATCTCCGGCATTTCCGGAACGACAAGGTCGAGATCCTCCAATCCGAGATCCCCCTGATTGATTCGTACCATCCGTTCAGCTTGCCCGAAGTCCACGCATCGGAGGGCGTTTCGAACCATGAGGCGCGCAGCGTCCTTCTCTCCGGGGTGGACAGAGTCTTCCAGGTCGAGGATGACCCCATCCGGTAGGTGGAGGCCGGCGTTTACGGCGAACTTCGGCTCGTTTCCCGGCAGATAGAGGCGGGAGCGTCTAAGGCGGTCCTTGGGCGTCCCATTGGGCCTGTGCGGGGGCCGAGCAGGGGGCCGGGGGTCCCCCAGGGGTTCGATCCCCCCGCGGTGGAGGGCCGTCTCCAACCGCGCCTGGATCACCCACGGTAGGGCGCCCTGATCCTCCACGCGCACGACCAGGTGTTCGCAGGCAAAAGCACCGAGGGTTTCGTGGATGCCCTGCCGAATGGCCTGACCGAAAAGGCCATCGACCTTCGAGGTCAGCTCGAGTTGGATCCCCCCCGAACCAACCTCTTCTACGGCCACCCAACAATCGGACCGGACGTCGCTTCCGCGACGCCCGGCCTCTCCAACTACCGATTGGCCCGCCATGGGTCACTCCCTATCCGAGCTTCTGTATGATGGCGTCCGTTACCTGGAAGGTCGTGGCGGCGCCCTGCTCGATGGCTTTGGGCCCACCCGGGAACTTCATCATGTCGTAGGTGCGTACGGCGCCTTCCGCCACGACGGCCGCAACCGCCTTCCTGATCCTTTCGGCTTTGTCCATCTCTCCAATGTGGTCCAGCATCATGACCGCGGAGAGGATCATGGCGATAGGGTTCACGATGGGTGGATCCAGCTCCTCATATTTCGGAGCGGAACCGTGGGTCGGTTCGAAAACCGCGACCTCGTCACCAATGTTTGCCGAACAAGCGAAGCCCAGGCCCCCCACCAGGCCCGCGAAAGCGTCTGAAACGATGTCCCCGAACATGTTTCCAGCCACCACGACCCCGTAGTCCTCCGGGTTCTTGGTGAGCCACATCATCTGTGCGTCGATGTTGGTGGACCAGTGCTGGATGGACGGGTGCTCCTTTTGAACCTCCTGGGCTACCATCTCCATCATTCCAGAGGTCTCCCTGAGGACATTCGGCTTCTCGCATACGGTCACTGACTTGTATCCATGCTTCTCAGCATACTCGAAGGCCGCCTTCATGATTCGGCGGGTTGCCGGCCGGCTGAATACCCGGGTGGAGATTGCCAACTCGGACTTTTGATACTTGGACCAGTTCTTGAACTTCGGATGCGTGGCCAAAGCGTCGTAGACGTTCTGCGGCGGATCCGTCCACTCCAAACCCGCATAGAGTCCCTCTGTGTTCTGCCGGAAGACCGCCACGTTGACGCGGGGCTCCTCGAATCCGCCCGATGCGGAGCGCCGGATGAAGTTCAGGGGGTTACCGGGGAAAGAGATGCAGGGGCGAATGCAGACGTCGAGGTTGAAGACCTGCCGCAGCCCCACAATCGGACTGAAGTAGACCAGCCCTTTGTCTTTCAATTCCGGGCCCAGCTCAGCGTCGGCTTCCCACTTGGGCTTCGAAGTGATGGCTCCGAAGAGGCCCAATCCGTGTTCCCTCAGGAGGTCTATGGTCCGCTGGGGGAGGGGATTCCCTTCTTTGATCCAGAATTCCCATCCGATATCGGCATGGACGTAGTCTGCTTCAAATCCGACACTCTCCAGTACTCGAAGAGATTCTTCGAGGACGACTTTCCCAATCCCGTCTCCGGGCATGGTAACGACGGTGCGGCGTGCCATTGTAGGTTCTGCTCCATGGGGTCTGTTGTAGGGAATGGCTTCTTTTTGTTCTTGGCTACTGATCCAGCCCGAGTTTCTTCCGGATCAAGTTCTCACTTCCTCCGGCCACGACCAGACCTTGTGGCACGGAGCCCAGGGGCGGAAACGCGAAGTCTTCGTCCCTGAAACGCACGAGGCCCCGGGAGAAGTCCACATCCAGGGTGTCCCCCGGAATCAGGGTGAGGGTACCACCTTCGACATCTCGCCGAAATACCTCCTTCAGACGAGTCACAAGCTCGGGGCATTCGATGCAGACGAACCCGTTATTGTATGCGTTTCTCAGATAGGTTTGCGAGAAGCTCCCAGCCAGGACCAGGGCGATCCCCCGGGCCTGAAGTGCCGTCGCAGCCTGTTCTCGGCTGGAGCCGGTTCCGAAGTTCCAACCGCCGACAAGGATGTCCCCCTTTCTCGTGTCCGAGGCGAAGGCAGGATCGTAGTTCTCCATGACCACCTCGGCCATCTCTTCCGGCGTCATCCCTTCCCGGTAGGTGTAGTCCTTGGAATAGATCCCATCGGTGTTCAGGTTGTCAGCAGGAGCAAACACCAAGCGGCCGGAGAGGGCGGTAGGGAACCCCGGAAGAATCTCGACCTCTTCGTCGAGGCCCCTTACCGGAGCTTCGAATTGATGGTAGTACAGAGTCGGTTTTGGTCTGGCAGTGGAGGAAGCTCCAGCCAGTGCGTTGGGGCCGACTACCCGTCCAGCCACCGCCGAGGCCACGACTACTTCGGGGCTGGCCAGGTAGGCCTGGGCCAGGCGGGAACCCATCCGACCCTTGAAGTTTCGGTTGGTGGCGCTGATCCCCACCTCCCCGTCTTCCAACAATCCTGTGCCCAAGCCGATGCAAGGTCCACATCCAGGGGGCAGTGTATGGGCGCCTGAGTCCACCAGCGTGCCCCATGCCCCAGAAGCCTCGGCAGCCTCTTGGATCTCGGCACTGGCAGCGGCGACATAGAGATCCACACCCTCCGCCACCCTCTTCCCCCGGATCACCCTGGCGGCGGCCTCCAGGTCCTCGAGACGGGAGTTCACGCAAGAAACGAGATACGCCTTGTTGATCGGGAGTCCTTTTTCTTCCAGTTCGGCGAGGGACCGCATGACCTGCACGGAATCGGGCCCCGAGACGTGAGGGCTCACTTCGGTGAGGTCAAGCCGGATCCTTGCGGCGTAGGCTGCCCCTGGATCCGGCATGATGGGCTCGGCTTCCCAGCTTTCCAGATCCTCTTCCCGAATCCGCTCCACGCCCAGGCCGTCCAGCAGGGACTTTCGCCCCCTGAGGTATCCCAGGGTGACCGAATCGGGGGGGAACCACCCTGCGAGGGCACCCCACTCCGTGGTCATGTTGCTGATCGAGAAGCGCTCATCCATGCTGAGCGTCCCAACCCCCGGGCCCTTGAACTCGATTACGGCATTCAGGACCTCACCCTTGTTGTAGAGCCCGCATAGGGTGATGATGACGTCCTTGCCCGTGGCATCGGCGGAAAGCTCTCCCTCCAGAATCACCTCGACGGTTCGCGGGATTTGCCACCAGAACTCACCGGTGGCCCATACCGCAGCAGCGTCCGTTCGGACCACGGGCGTGCCCAGTGCTCCCATGGCTCCATACATGTTTGCGTGGGAGTCGGAGGCCACGACCAGCGCCCCGGGGAGAACGTACCCCATGGACACCATGACCTGGTGCCCGATTCCAGTCCCGGGTGGGTAGAAGTTGATGCCGTGCTCGGACGCGAATTCCTTTATGGCGGCGTACTTAGCCAGGTTCGTCTCAGATTGATTCTGAATGTCGTGATCCATGGCAAACACAGGCTGCCCGGGATCGTGGATCTCTCCCGCCCCGATAGACTTGAACTTGTCCATGACGGCGGCGGTGTTGTCGTGTGTAAGGATGTGCCGCGGCCTCAGGCTTACCACATCCCCGGTTCTGAGGGGTCGATCAGGCCCTTCCACCATGTGGGCTTGCGCGATCTTCTCAACGACGGTCTGGCTCATGTTCTGTCTCTTCGGAGCCATGGTCATGGCTCCATTTCCTTTTTAGGGTTCGAGGTTGTCCTACTTCCCCAGGGTTTTGAAGGGTTCGTAGCTCATGAAGTCTGCGTGGTGTACGATCCAGGCTTCGGTGGTCCTGGTTACCAGGTTCCCTTCCGCCGCGTGGGTTGCAATGATGTGGCACACCTCATCGGGCACTCCACACTCCATGGCAACCGCCACTCCGGTGAAAGGATGGCGGAGGGCCTTACCTCTGCTGCTCTGGACGGCCACCCCATCGACCTCCTCGTACTCCAGAACCTTCCCGACATCGGCGAGAATCGCGCCGGCGATGACGGTGTCCATGTCGATAGGGAGGCCTCGGCCAAGGAACTCGTCCATCGCTTCGGCGCTCCGCCGAGCGATATGGACGACGCACCGTTTGTGTTCCATGAACGTTGCGGGACAGTCGGGTATTAGGAGTGTGAACGGTATTCGTTCAAGGTCCTCCGGATGGAGGGGGCTTCTCTCCAGGGCCACCACCCAGGTCTCGGTTACCTGCTGCCTCAGCTCCGAGTCCTGGATCCACTGCAATTCCGGCCAGAGACGGTTCACCGCTTCCCGCATGGTCCTTCCCTCCGTGCAGGGAATGGAAAACGGGGACCTCCGGAAGGTTTTCCCGGTCCCCGAATGAGGATCAAAGATCGCTGTCGGCAGTGGGGGGGGCAAGCACTGGCGGAGGGAAAAAGAGGACGGAATGGGGTAGCACTTCGACAAGGGTTCTCCCGAACGTGGCCCCTGTCGCATCGAAGGAAAAACCGGCAGTATTCCAGGTCGGTTCAAGAAGAGGCCCGCCGTGCGCGAGGAGTGCCGGGGCCAAGCATCAGGACATCAGCAACTGGCGTGAGGAGGCTGAAATGCCAGGAATCGTTGGGTATGGGGCGTTCATTCCTCGAAATCGGATCAAGAGTGAGGAGATCGCCCGGCAGTGGGGTAAGGACGCGGCGGCAATCCAAAGGGGTCTCCTCCTCAAGGAGAAGTCGGTTCCGGGATTGGACGAAGACACCATCACCATTTCGGTGGCGGCAGGCCGGAGCGCGCTTGCCCGGGCTGGGATCGATCCTCAGAAGGTCGGAGCTCTTTACATCGGCTCAGAGTCCCATCCATATGCCGTGAAGCCATCCGGGACCGTGGTTCTCGAGGCCCTCGGTTTGGGACCGGAGATCCACGTAGCAGATTTCGAATTTGCCTGCAAAGCCGGGACCGAATCGATGTCCGTCGCTTTGGCCATGGTGGAAGCCGGGCGAGTGGAGTACGCCATGGGAATCGGGGCCGACACCTCTCAGGGGGCACCGAATGACGCCCTGGAGTTTTCGGCATCGGCGGGAGGGGCGGCCTACATCTTTGGAAAGGAGAACCTCCTGGCCGAGGTACTCCATACCTACAGCTACACCTCCGACACCCCGGACTTCTGGCGAAGGGAAGGGGAGTTCTATCCCCGCCACGGAGGGAGGTTCACCGGGGAGCCAGCCTACTTCCATCACGTGATGTCAGCGACCATGGGGATCCTCGACCGGTCGGGGCACAAGCCGGGTGACTTCAAGTACGCGGTCTTCCATATGCCAAACGGGAAGTTTCCCCTCACCGCTGCGAAGAGGATGGGGTTCACCCAGGAGCAGATGGAGCAGGGTTGGGTCGTGAATCTCATGGGGAACACCTATTCGGGCTCTTCCCCCACAGGATTAGCAGCCATTCTCGATGTGGCCGAGCCGGACGACATGATTCTGATCACATCGTTTGGAAGTGGCGCGGGGAGTGATTCTTTCATTTTGAGGGCGACGGACCTGCTCCCGGAAAAACAGGGATTGGCTCCGAAGGTTCGGTCCATGCTCGATAGCCCACGGAAGTACCTGACGTACGGAGAATACGCGAAGCTTCGCGAGAAGATCATCGTTAACGACTGACCGGACCCCGCCCCAGGCGAGTGATCGGTCCTTCGAGAGCCGGAATAGATCGGCAGGAGGAACGGATGCGAGAGGTGGCAGTCATTGGAGTGGGGATGACCAAGTTCGGCGAGCTCTGGGACATGAGCCTCCGGGACTTGTTTGTGGAAGCAGCCCTTGGCGCGATGAAGGGCGCAGGGACGGATTCCATCGATTCGATTTATGTGGGGAACATGTCCGGCGGCCAGTTTGTCGGACAGGAACACCTGGGGCCCCTCATGGCAGACCATCTCGGCCTCGGGGGCGTACCGGCAACTCGAGTCGAGTCGGCTTGCGCTTCGGGCGGTATGGCCCTCCGGTCGGCCTACCTGGAGGTGGCTTCGGGCATGAGCGACCTGGTATTGGCGTCAGGCGTCGAGAAGATGAATGACGGAGCCGACGTCACCGGGGTCCTGGCCACGGCTTCTGATCAGGAAGAGGAGGTCTACTACGGAGTGACCTTCCCTGGGCTTTATGCCATGATCGCTCGGGCCCATATGGAGAAATACGGCACCACCGAAGAGGATATGTCTTGGGTGAGCGTAAAGGCCCACCGCAACGGGGCCAAGAACCCTCACGCTCAGTTTCGACGCGTGATGTCGCTGGAAGACGTATTGACCTCGAGTGTCGTCGCTGAACCGTTGCGTCTTCTGCACTGTTCACCCGTGACCGACGGCGGGGCTGCAATGGTACTGTGCCCCCTCGATCGGGCTCACGAATTCACAGACAAGCCGGTGAAAATCCTGGCCAGCGGGGCGGCGACCTCCAGCCTTACCCTGGCAGACCGTGCCGATCCTGCGGATCTGGACGTCGTGGAGCTGTCCGGGAACCGTGCTTACGAGATGGCTGGAGTCACGGCGGAAGACATTGACGTGGCTGAGGTCCACGACTGCTTCGCCATTGCCGAGATCTGCTGCTACGAGGCTCTGGGATTCGTCGAGAAGGGTTTCGGAAAAGATGCGGCCCGTGAGGGCATTACGGATCTGGGAGGAAAGATCCCCGTGAATGTGAGTGGTGGATTAAAATCCAAGGGACATCCAGTCGGAGCCACGGGGATTGCCCAAGCTGTGACCATCATCGAACAGCTCCGAGGCGAGGGTGGTGAAGTCCAGGTCGAGGGGGCCAAGATCGGCTTGGCTCAAAACATGGGGGGCTCAGGCGCGAGCTCCGTGGTTCACATCTTCCAGGGGGTTTGATCATGCCGAGCCCACGCTACCATCGAGAAATCCCGGCTCGTTATCGCCTGGAGGCCGGGAAATGTTCCGGTTGCGGAAAGGTCCTCTACCCGGAAAGAAAAGTCTGTCCGGCATGCAGGGGACAGGAGATGGAAACCGTGAACCTATCTCCGACGGGGACCGTGGTCACATCGACCGTGATCCACGTACCACCCGATGAGTTCTTGAATGAAGCTCCCTACGCCATGGCCGTGGTGGAGACTCCCGAGGGAGCTCGTTTCATGACCCAGGTCGTGGATTGCGATCCGTCCACGGTCCTACCTGGGATGGAGTTGGATTTGGAATTCCGCCTGATCCGGAAGGAAGGAAACAGCGGAATCCTGTGTTACGGCCACAAAGGAGTCCCCGGGTAACCTTCTCCGGCCGGACCTGAACGGGAAGAGCCCGGACCCTATTCTGGCCCGGGCTCTTCTTCTTTCTTCGACTGGCGCCTAATGAAGAACGATGCTCCTCTGAACGCCGCTCCTGCGGTCGGGGGTCGTCCTTCTTTCTGCCATCCGCCGGTCTACTTCCGACCTCCGGTCCCGCATCCGCCGATCCACGGCAACCGAGACCAATCCGGCCCGTCGGTCCGCAGCGGACCGGCGATTCATATAGGAACGACGTTCCGGGAGCGTCCGCCGGTCGAAACCCGAGCGCCGCTCCCGGACATCCAGTTGGAGCATAAAAAACCTCTTCCGAGGGCTTTGTCTATAATCAAATGTTTCACTGGAGTGTCGGCGGGGTCAATCCTCACAAATGAAAAAAATCAGGAAGTCGGCATCCGACTCCCTGATTAACCCTGGCCCCGAGGCAGGCTTCGTGACCCCTCGGCCCCCTTGACTAGGGGAACATCGGTTGGAGCCTTCGGTCCAACATCGTCCGCCTGACTGCGACCCTCCTGGGAAGGGGGGAACGTCGGGGACCCTCCGACCTCCTGTCCGGAGTCAGGGCCTGAACCCTGGATCCCGGCCGGGCTTGACGTCGGTCCATGAATCGGCGCTCCTCGCCGGACCGGCGATCCGTGCCGCTCCTCCGCTCGTCGCTCACTCTCCGATCGCCTCCTTGCCGACGTTCAACTTCCGGCCAGGAGCCGACTGGGCCATCCTGCATTTCGATCTCCAGCCCCTGAGGCGTTGTGTGGACCCGTCCTTCCCTTGGGAACGATCCAAGTTAATGGGCACGGCGGGAACCCAAAAGGTTTCAATCGGACCGGTGAGCTGATCCGTCCTCGGTTCCTGCCAGGAACCCGTCATTCCCTTTCGGCTCTGACGGTCAGGATCAGGACCGACTGCTGGCCGGCTTGGGAGTGGTAGTAGGTCTGAGTGCCGCCGATGACGATGGTTTGGCCAGGGGTGATGTTAACGGTGGCTTCCAGGAGACTGTCCCAGCTGTCCCTCAGCTGGACCGGCTCCAAGCGAACCGTACCGGCCGCCGTGACGAACCCATGCGCCTCGACCGTGATGGGGTTGCTGA
>JABDNZ010000569.1 GCA_013043565.1 Gemmatimonadota bacterium
GGATACTCGTCAGACTGGGGCATGCAGGCCTGTCACTGGTGGACGCTCGCCCAGACGACGAATTCTCAGGCGCGGACGGGGGCCTGGGTGGGCGGGTCAACCCCGGCCACATCCCCGGCGCCAAGCAGCTCTTTTGGGAGGATCTCGTCGAATCGAGGGAGAGGCCGCTCTTCCGTCCGGTGGGTGATCTGGCAGGTCTCTTCCTGGCTGCGGGAGCGGATCCTGGCGATACGGTCGTGACCTATTGTAAGGTAGGCCTCAGGGCCAGCGTCAATTACATGATCGCCCGGATGCTGGGTTATGATGCTCTCTTCTTCGACGGCTCCTGGCAGGACTGGGGTGCGAGGGATTTCCCTCACTATCCCCGACGGGCGGATATTCCGGGGGGGGAGTCCCGGTAAGGGAAGCTCGAGGACGGTGGTCCATCGTACCCCCGGTACTGCCACCCCAGGAAAAAGAAAAAGGAGCCCAGTGATCTGGGCTCCTTCTTTTTCTGCTGCCCCGGTCCGGAGGTCAGGTTCTGAAGCGGCTGACCAGGTCCCGGAAATACTCTGCCCAGGGGATTGAGAAGAACCAGTCGACGAGATCCAAAGGTGAAGCCTGAATCCATCCGAAGAGCAAGGCCAGGAAGTACCACACGAGGAGGGCCCACAAAACCTCGAATAGAAGGCGATTTTCGGTAACGGGGCCCTCTTCCTTCGGGTTGACCTGTTCGCCGGTCACCACCTCGATCGCGACCACGAACCCTCGGCGGTAAAAGCTCACCGCGTCTCTGAGAATCCTGGCTGCAGTGGCCGGCTTATGGCCCTCGAACATGGCCTCGATAAGGCTGATACAGAACCGGATCATCGCCCGGATCATGAGGGGAATCCAGAACACGGCCCCCACCACCGCCCATACCAGGAGCACCACGAAGAGCACGGCCCAGGTGAGGACATCGAGGATCCTATTCACCGTGGAGGCGGCTTTTGACGCCTTGGTTCCCGACCCGGCTCCATCTTTTTGGCCCGCGTCTTCACCAGCAGACTCCGGGGCCACTCCGGTCGAGGAGTGGTAGCTGTATACAGGAGGCTCAGATGTCATCGGATCCCTCCGGGTCCTATGGTTAGCTTCCGCCGCCGCCGGAGAGCTCTGTTTCCGCGTTCCCCGGAAGGAGAACGTTCGGCTCTCCGGACCCTTCCAGCCCAATCGCCATTCTTGTGGCACCGTCGGCATCGATGAACAGAATGCTCGATGCATCCGAGGGAGAGATACCCAGGATCGTTCTCGGCACTCCGGTGGCATCGGCGAATACCAAACTGGTGCTCTCGTCGCTCAGAAGAGCCAGTCCGGCCCTCCGCTTGCCGTTGGCGTTGGTGAGGGAGAGGCCCGGAGACCCATCGCTCAAGACCGAGAAGCTCAGTCGGGTTCGGCTCCGCCGGTCCAAGACCCTCAGCCGAGAGTTACCCTCTTCATCCACGCGCCATTCCCCTCGCTGGACCCCCTCCGAGTCCACCAAAACCATCCGCCTCGCCGTAACGGTGTCCAGGTCGACCGAGTTCCCGCCGAGGGCCAGAAGGTGGGGACTAAGGGTTGCCACGGCGGCCAACACCAGGGAAACCAAAAGCCCAATGCCAAAGATCCTGGCCCGGCCACGGAGCCGTTCGGTTTCACGTTCCACCGCCAGTAGACGGCGGCGTAACCGATCCTCTTCCAAGTCCCTGATCTGATCCACATCCGGGGACCCACTCGATTCTTGAGTCATCGTTCCTCTCAGCTCCGGCTCTTAATAGAAGTGATCCCTGCCTGGACTTCCTCTTCCATCACGAGGAAGTAAGATTGCGCCGCCCTCTGGAGAAGGTCAGGCTCGAGGGACGGGGGTCTGCCCTCGAACGTGGCGATAGATCTGATGTGATGGAGAATATCCCTGGGATGGCAGCCTCGGGGGCGGACCCCGTGGGCATCGTAATACTTGCGGAAGAGAAGATCGACAGACTCGTCGGTGTACTCTATCCCAGACTCTTTGCAGTTCATTTTGAAGATGTCTGTAAGGGCTTCCCGATCCGGGCTTCGTACTTCTACCTTGAACTGGATCCGTCTCAGAAAAGCCTCATCCAGAAGATGCCTCGGGTTCAGATTGGTCGCGAAGATCAGGAGGCAGTCGAACGGAACTGGAAACTTCACCCCGGTGTCCAGCGTGAGGTTGTCCCATCCCATCTCCAGGGGAACGATCCACCGGTTCAAAAGCTCTGCAGGGGTCATCCTCTGCCGGCCAAAATCGTCGACGATCAGCACCCCACCAGAAGCTTTGATTTGGAACGGGGCTCGGTAGATCTGCGAGTACTCGCTCATCTGCAGGTCGAGCTGATCGAGAGTGAGCTCCCCTCCCACAAAAACGGTCGGGCGCTCTATATGCACGAATCGACGATCCGTCGTTGCGCTTCGCCGCAATAGGCCGTTCCGGTCCTCTTGTTCTTCCCGAGGGGTGATCCGACGATGGTATACCGGGTCGTAGATCACGATGATGTGACCATCGACAATGATGGAATAGGGAAGATAGATCTCCGAGGAGATCAGCGCTCCTAGCCGCTCCGCGATTGCCGTTTTTCCATTTCCTGGCGCCCCGTGGAGGAAAATGGATGCTCCCGAGTTCACAGCCGGCCCCAAGGCGTCCGTCACCTCGTCGTCGAGAACGAGATCCCCAAATGCAGCCATGAGCAACTCTCGGGGTACCCGGTTGTTCCGCACGGATTGGGCAGAGACCCATTCCCTGAACTGAGAGAGGGGAACAGGGGCGGGGCCCACGTAGCGGCTCGCAGCCAATGCCGCATTCGCCCGCTGCCGGCCCTGATCCGTCAGCTCATATTGGTATCCTGCCCTGCTGTGCCCTGCGGTACCCATGACTTCCACGAAGTGTCGCTGGGTCATGATCACCAGGAGCTCATCAATGACCGAAAAGGGGAGGGAGATCGCCTCGGCAAGATCGTTCCCGTTTTGAGATCCCCTCTGGAAAAGGACCTTGATGAGGAGGTCCATTACCTGGCCTTCGGAAAGGCCCGTGTCCTCGAGCGTCAGAGGAGCCTTCGGCGCCGGGATTCCGCTTTCGCCAACCAAAGCCGGCTTTTCCTCATGATTCCCATTTCCCACAATCATACGGACTTTCTCCCTCTTCCTCCGGGGGCCGGGTAGTCCTCAGCCCCGCCGCTGGAAGGGATTGAGATTGAGTACGGAGCCGGCTCCCTCCATGTGAGGTGGTCTCCGAGGCGGGTGCCGGAGTATTCAATCGTCCCCACCGGAACCTCCAGCACATATCGGGCTCCGGGGATCCGCCTCGTGCGTTTCCATGGACGAATGGACTCAATCAGATCCAGGACCTTTCCCTTCTGGTCCAAAAATACGACGTCGAGACTGAAGGTCATCCACCAGGTATGGATCGCATTGCATTCCACGAGGAGAATGCCCTCCCCTCGCTTCGGCTCTGTACGACCGATATACCCCCTCAGCCGCTGCCACCAAGATGTGGCGGCATCTACTCGAGAACCGAGTAGCGTGTTGCGGGTTCGGTTGGTGATCCGCATCCCCGCTACCCTCCGAGGTTCGAGAGGGCGGAGAAGATCTGTATCAGCGCGGGCCCCAGGATTACGACGAAGAGCGCGGGAAAGATGCAGATCGCGAGGGGAAAGACCATCTTGATCGTGGTCTTTGCCGCTGCTTCTTCCGCTCTCTGTTGTCTCTTGGTGCGCATGGAGTCGGCATGAACACGAAGGGAATCCGCGATAGACGTCCCGAACCGCTCGGTCTGGACGAGCATCGTCGCTAGCGACCGGAGGTCAGCGACACCGGTCCGTTCGGCGAATGAGATCAGAGCCTGGTCCCTGGGCGTACCGGCTCTGATCTCCATGTTCATTTGAGAGATTTCCATGGTCAGGATGCCGCTCGCATGCCGCATCTCGACCGCCACTCTCTGCAGCGCCTGATTCAAGGCCAGTCCGGCTTCAACGCAGATCACCAAGAGGTCCACGGCGTCCGGAAGTGCCTTCTGGATCTCCGACTGACGGAGGTCGACCTTTCTGGAAAGGAGGAAACTCGGTATTACCCATCCGAACCCTGCGCCCACCAATCCAAAAGTGATGGCATACACTCCCGTAGCGCCGATGGCAATGGCTCCCAGGAGAGCATAGATGTAGAGGATAGCGGCGCCGATAAGGCGAGCGCCAAGATAGATGGGAAGCGCCGAGGGACTCCGGTAACCGGCGTGGGTAAGGCGGGTCCTCGAAGTGCTCCAATCCCTGGTGGGGCTCTCGATCTTCTTTCCCAAATAGGATAAGAGGTCTTTCAGCCGCGTCCGCCTCCGCCCCCTGCGAAGGGCAGCGTCCTTTGAGAAGGGCTCTTCCAGGCCCAGTTCGACCAGGCGACCCTTCGACGGCCTCCCTTGGGCTGGAAGAAGGTTCGCAATGCCCATTACCAGGAGGCCGACCGAGACGGCCAGCAGCACCGAGATCAGGTAGATCACGATTGGGCTCCCATCAAATGTCGATGTTGATGATGTTCCTGATCCATAGCGCACCGATCAGCTGAAGAAGCAACGCTGTCCCCACCAAGACCTGCCCGAGGAGATTGGTGAAAAGGAGAGCCACGTACTCAGGTTGCAGAACTGAGATGATGAGACCCACCACGATCGGAAGAGCCGCCAGGGCATAACCGGTCAGTCGCCCCTGAGCGGTGTAAACTCGGAGCTGCCTCCGGATATAGAAGCGTCGGCGGATGACAATAGCCAGGTTGTCGAGGATTTCAGCGAGATTCCCTCCAACTTCCCTTTGGATCAGAATCGCAATTGCGAAGATCCTGACATCAACCAGATCCGTTCTGTCCACCATCCCCAAGAGAGCCTCTTCAAAAGGCAGTCCATACCTCTGTTCCTCAAAGGCTTGGCGAAACTCGCTCGATACTTCCTCCGGGCCTTCGTCCGCGACCATCTGCATGCCGGAGGAGAACGGGTGCCCGGCCCGGATGGCTCTGGTGAGCAGGTCGATCGCTTCGGGGAACTCTTCCTCGAACTGCCTGAACCTCTTCTTTCGTCGGCTTGTTGCCAGGAGGTAGGGAAACATGCCCCCTATCAAGAATCCGAGGAACCCGATCAGAATGAGACCGGAGATGGCCCAGGAAACAGCGCCGAGAGCCAATCCACTACCGATCGTCAGAATCAGGAACGTCCAGGGCCCCCAGTCGAGGCGAGCCTGTTCCAGAAGGCGTGTTACTCCACCCAACCCAATCGCCGAGAAAAGACGTCCCGTCTTCTCTTCCGCCACGATGAGTTCCGGTGCTACATCCCCTCCAAGCCTCCTTAGCCTGCCCCGAAGGACCGGCTGAAGCCTTCGGTGCACCTGACGACGGCGCCACCACTCCCGTGCAGCTTCGGTAAGAAATGCGATCGACAGGGTGGCGAACACTGCCGCAAGGAATACTAGGGTCGCTGGCAACCACAGCTCGTTCATCGTTCCTCTCACTGTTTCCCGGCTTGGCGACTTCTACGGCCCCGTGATTTCGCCAAGTCGAGGAAGGTCCCACCGTCCAGTTCAATGCCCCACGCTTTCAGGGTCTCGGAGAACTTCGGCCTGACTCCTGTAGGCTTGAACCGTCCCAGTACTTGTCCGTCCTTTCCGAGCCCTTTTCGCTCGAATACGAAGATGTCCTGCATCGCGATGACGTCACCCTCCGACCCCGTAACCTCTGAAATCGAGACGATCTTCCGCGTCCCGTCGGATAGTCGACTGAGCTGAATCACGAGATCCAAACCCCCAACGATCTGTTGCCGGATCGCCCGGTCTGGGAGATTCAGGTTCGCCATGGCGACCATGGTCCCAAGGCGGTTTAAGGCGTCCCTGGGCGAGTTGGCGTGAAGGGTGGTCAAGCTTCCGTCGTGCCCCGTATTCATGGCCTGGAGCATGTCCACGGCCTCCGGCCCTCGCACCTCCCCCACAATGATTCTGTCGGGACGCATTCGAAGGGAGTTGATCACCAACGACCGAACCGAAACCTCCCCTTTTCCCTCGATGTTCGGGGGCCGCGACTCCAACCGGACCACATGGGGCTGTCGGAGCTGAAGTTCGGCAGAATCCTCGATCGTAACGATGCGCTCGTCAGGCGGGATTTCTGAGGATAAAACGTTCAGCAGGGTAGTCTTCCCCGCTCCGGTACCACCGGAGATCAGGACGTTCAGCCGGGCTTTTACAATGCCGGCTAGGAGGTCCAGCATGCCCTGGGTGAGGGTGTCCTTGGCCAACAGGTCCTCACCTGAGAGGACATCGAGTTTGAAACGCCTGATCGAGACGTGAGGCCCATCCACCGCAAGGGGAGGGATAATTGCGTTGACCCGGGAGCTGTCCGGAAGCCGGGCGTCCACCATGGGAGAAGAATCATCGATGCGGCGTCCGACTCCCGATACAATTCGGTCGATGACCTGCAGCAGATGTTTGTCATTCTGGAATCGGATATCCGTGCGATAGAGCTTCCCTTCCCTCTCGATCCAAATGTCCTTGAACGTGTTCACCAAGATGTCCGAAACCCCGGGGTCTTTCATTAGGGGCTCCAATGGACCCAGGCCGAAGATCTCATCCAGGATCTCACTGGCCAGACGTTCCCGCTCCTGAAGGTTCAGAGCGAGGTGAGTCCGTTCTTCGTGAAGAATCTCCTGGATCACTTCCCGGATGGCTTCGATGGCATCTTCCCGGGACACGGTCTCGAGGTTCGAAAGATTCAGCCGTTCCAGCAGCCTCCTATGGATGCCAGCCTTGATCTCGCCCATGTGGCTCTGCCCTTCCTGACCACCTCCCTCCAGCCCGGTGCCGGATCCCGTTTTCGTTGCCGTGATCTTTCCAGCCTCCATTACCCGTTCTCCTTTCGACCGCTCTCAACTCGCTTGGGGGACCGGAAAAGGCCGCTGAGAAAGCCGCGTTTTTTGAGGGTGATGTTCTCGGACCCGGCGATCTTCCGCCCCAATGCCATCAGATTGGCGGAGAACCGAGACCGCTCCGCGAGGACCTCCGGTTTTCCCAGATTGATGCTCTCCAAAACCCGGGCGTCGTCTTTTCCGAAGATGGCCGCGATCTCGAACTTCAATCCGTCTTCGATGTCGCGTGCGGAGAGACCCATCCCCTCCTTGTACTTGTTCAGGATCACCTTCGCAGGACCCCTTCCGTTCGTGCGGCCATAGAGGTCCAGAGCATGCTTTAGGTTCCTCAGGGTCGGGAGTTCAGGCGTGACCACAAGGAGCCGGTCGTCGGATTGATCGACCAGCGTTGGGAGCAGGTCGCCGAGGAAGCTTCCCCCGTCGACAATCACATAATCAAAGTGTCTCTTGGCGAGGGCGATGAGATCGTGGACCTCGTCTCCAGAAAGCGCAGTGGCATCGACAGATGACATCGGCGAGGCAAGCAGGTGTACACCGGAGTCGTGGGTTTCAAGGAAGGACCGAAAAAGCTCTTCATCGATTCTATGGAAGTTCCGGACGACATCTACATACGTGTACCTGGGGTGCATGCCCATGGCCACGCCCGCCGTGCCGAGGGTCGGGGCGAGGTCGAGCAGCAGCACCTCTTTCTCGGTCAGCATACGAAGGGCGATAGCCAGGCTGGTGCAGATCGTGGTCACCCCGGTCCCACCCTTCGCGCTGAACACAGTGGTCACTTTTCCTTGGATGGCTGGTTCCCCCGAAGGGGTCGTCACCGCTCGACGTCGGACCCGGTGGAAAGCTTCCAGGGTTTCATCGAAGGAGAATGGCCGAGGGAGGTACTCGGAGGCTCCGGATCGAATGACGGAAAGCAGACCCTCGGCGGTAAGTGCGGGACCACCCACCAGGAGAATCAACTCAGGTGCCTCCTGGTTCAGCGTTCGGATCCCTCCGACTCCTGAGGGGTCCTGGCCAAGATCCAGGAAGGCTAGCTTCGGACCCGCCTGAACCACCTTGGCTACCGTGTCCCGGTCCAACTCCTCGGCAGAGATCTGGAGATCCAACACGAGGCGGGCTTGCCCCCCCGCCTCCTTCATTACCGCAAATACGGCATGCCGGAAGGCTTCATCTGAGGAAATGAGGGCACATTCTAGCAACTTGTGTTCTCCCACTCGGGTCGAGGCAGACTACAAGGACCGCGGGTCCATACCGATGACCTAACTCCCACCACCAGTTCCTCCCGAACTGCCAGGTGCCATTCCACCCCTGCCGGATCGCTCCTGCATCCACTGAAGGATATGACGATCCCAATCCCAATCCTCAGCTTCTCCCGTGGGTACCGGGGGCGCTGGTAGGTTGTCCGAGTCCAGAATGTGAGGGGTGACCAAGACCAACAATTCGGTCCGATCCTGTCTAGCCGCCTCAGAGCGGAAAAACGCTCCCAAGATTGGGATATCCCCAAGGACCGGAATCTTATCCACGTTATTGAAGGTTTTGCTATCAACCAGACCGCCGATGGCCAGGGTCTGGCCAGGCCGGAGCTCTACGTCAGTTTCCACCCTGCGGGTGAGGATGCTCGGGATCTGAAATCCCTGGAACGTGAGGCCGTTGGCAAAATCGAGGGAGGAAACCTCGGGGGTCACATGCAGGCCGATGTTCCCTGAATTGGTGATTGTCGGGAGGAAGTTCAACCGAATCCCATACTCTTTCCAGACGATCGTAACGGCGTTTGAAGCACCGCCCGATTGGATCGACGGGAAGGGGAATTCTCCACCAGCCAGGAAGGTTGCTTCCTGACCTTCTCTCGCGACAAGGTTCGGTTGCGCCAAGCTCTTGAACTCCCCTGTGTTCTTCAGAGCCCGGATCACTGCGTCCAAGCGCGCACCGTCACCCTCGACCATCACGTTGACAAAACCCTCGGAAAGGGTCTCGATCTGGTGTGTGTCGTCGCTTCCGAAGGCATCTCCGAGATTCTGGGGATTCAGGAGGCGAACCAGGTCCCCACCGAACTCCCGGAGGGTCGACTTGGAGATCTCGGCAAACTCGACATGGAGAAGGATCTGCTCCGGATCCGGGTATTCGATGTTGTTCACCACCGGGATGCCCTGGGTCTCCGCGAGTTCCAGCGCCTTCCGAATAATGGCCGGGTCCCTCACTTCACCGGACAAGACAACCGAGCTTCCGGTGCTGGCGATACTCAGTCCCACTCCGGGAAAGAGGTCGTTCACCTGTCTCTGGAGGGAGGCAACGTCCGCTGTCACCTCCACCGTATACATCCGAGCAGGTCCCGTCCGCCCCCAGACGATCAAGCTTGTGGAACCCACCCCACGAGCGTAAACGAGAACCTGGTTGGGCGGAAAGATGTTCACGTCCGCGATCTCGGTGTCTCCGATATCCAGACGAGTGACACTATCGGGCCTGGTGAGGATTGCCGTGGATCCCCTGGAGATAGTGATGGTCTGCTCGGCCGCGGTCTGCACCAAGTCTTGAGCTTCCATCCTCTCAGGAAACCCAACCAGGAGGAAAGAGAAAAGAAAAACCGCAATTCGCCGTGCATTACGGTTGGTACCCCTCCTCGAACGGATCTGCCGGTGTCTTATGGTCATGGGACGGCCCTGGCTCCTTCCAGAGTTTCGGATATCGGGATTAGTAAGAGATCAGGGTTCGAACGCCGCCCCGATAGATCTCGATGATGCTTTCTCGAGCAGACGTGGTGGAGGAACCAGATGAGGACGTAGCCCGATAGGTACCGCTTCCACCTCCTGCGAACAGCCTGGATTTTCGCTCTCCCGAGGTCACGACGGATTCAAGATCCAAGGTGTGCCGCAAGGCCATCTGAATCCTGCCCTCCTGAGCCGCCAGAGCGAGTTTCTCTGCATCCTCTGGGGTGACCAGGACGGTGACGACCGTCACTGTGACCGGAAGTCCATCCTCGGTTTCCTGGATCTCCGACCCAGCAGCCAGGGCCTGGATATTCTGGAGGATGGTCTTGCTGATGGGATCCTGCCCCCCGGGTGGCGTCATGATGAGGATGATGTCCACTCTGGTCTGGGGGGTCACGAAGCCCGCCACCCCGACGACGTCATCTACCCTGACGCTCAAGGCTCGCATGCCCGGCGGGATGAGGGGGATGAGACCCAGCAGCCCCGAATCGGCGAGCTTGGTGGCCAGGATCGGCTCGTTGGTGTCCACCTGGGAGATCAGACTCCGTCCGACGAGCTCCTCCTTTGTGCTGGCGAACCCCGCAGGGGCCACCCCAACGGGCCAATCGACCACCGCCAGGTGATCTTCATCCAGGACCGTACCCAGCGGGAGATCCCTCGAGGCCAGCACCATGGGAACGGTCTCTTCATCTCCCTCGGTGAGGATGGGTGTCGGCCGGTCACTGAGGTACCGTAGGGCCGAGTATCCCGCCGCAAGTCCGAAGATGATCGCCAACCCGATCACCGTAAGCGTTCGTAGATTCTTCATTCGAAGAACTCCAATTCATTCGTTTCGCATGGAGAATTCGGTGGTCATCGTCACCACCTCGTCCCCCGTGGCAACCTTCCACAATAGCGTGACCCATTTGAGTTCGTGTTCGTACTCTATCCGAACCGTGGTGGTCTCGCCCCGAGGCCCGCCAAAACCAAGTGGGAAAGTGATCTTGTTCAGATCGATCGTGATTCCTGCAGTGGCCCCGGCATTAAAGACCACGTTCTTCACCGCCGATTCCTCCTGGTAGTCGGGGTCGTCCACCACAGCCGTGCGAGCCCCCTCCCGAGCGGCATCGGTGAGAACCTCATAAATGTTCCAAGCCCTTGCGAACTCGACGATTCCTAGGAGGAGGAGCAGGAGGATGGGAACCACGAGGGCAAACTCGACCAAAGCCTGCCCGGAATCTCCGCGTCCGAAAGACCGGTGGAATCGGCAAGACGCCCTCATATCGAACCTCCAAGGGAAAACGGGAAAAACCAGGTCACCAGGGCCCCGATGGCGATGGCTAGGCCATAGGGCACCGTCAGTGCCCCGGGACTATCCACTCGCAACCGCTCCCCGTAGCGGCCCAGCGTTATCAGGTAGAGGAGGAGGTTCTTGAGGTTGCGGAAGACGCTCCCCAGCGCTCCGCGCCAGGCGGTGGTCACGATTGCCAGGACACCACCGGCCAGAGCTCCGTAGAGGAATACGGAAAAAAGCCCTCCGGGCCCCACGAAGGCTCCGACCGCGGTCAGTAGCTTGGCATCGCCGGCCCCAATACCGCCCAATGCAAAAAGAGGAGCCGACACCATCAGGGCCAACAGGGCACCGAGAAGAGCCCCAACCGGGAAACCGCCCCTCATGGCAGCAGCGATCGCAAGGCCGATCAGCAAGCCGGGAACAGTGATCTTATTGGGGATTCGCCGTTCTCGGATGTCTGTCACGACAGCCGCGATCAGAATGATGCTTAGAGCCAGAAGCTGGAGGGTGGCCAGAGAGAACATCAGATTCGATTCATCTCTTTCGGTTCGTTGAAACCGGGGAGCCGGCCGGGACCCAAGCTACTCGGGCCCGGCCGGCATGCCCGGCCGTAGGACCTACGTCAGGATCCCGCTCTTAGTACTGAGTCGGGTTGACATTCAAAGCTGACGAGATCTTGCTGAACACGAGCCCGATCGCGTTCCGGAAGATGATGAGGATGATGATCAGCCCGATCGAAACCAGGGCGATAATCAGGGCATACTCCGTAAGGCCCTGACCGGACTCATCAGTCCAGAGAGATTTGAGGAACTTCAGCATTTCATTTCTCCTTTCGGCCATCCGGCCGACTGACGTGAGGGGTGGCATCCATCTGGGGTGAATACGGCATTTCTTGGTCGAACGGGGCCGGTTGGAGATCCCAAATCGAAACCCAATCCCCCCAGATGGCAGAAGGTTAGAACAAGACCCATGCCAACCCGTCGAGAAGAGCCTAAATGCTTTTGATAAAATACTTTACGATATGCCGGCGTCCGGCCTACCTGCGGATCTGTAAACCTTCTTTCCGATGGAACCGTAAAGGATCTTTATAGGTCCCTCATCGTCCCAGGCGAACCGCCCGCGGTCGTCGGGCGACAGCCGAGAGCGACCGTTTGGGGGCCTCCCTGCCCCTTCCCCCAATACTGGACGTACCGGTCCAGGGAGCCGTTGGTTCAGAGCCGTTCCCAAACTTCGATCGTACCCTGGCCATGAGGAATGGACTGAGCCCGTCGGTAGTTTCGGCGGAGGAACCGATCGATAGGGTTTTCCAGGGTATGCCCGTACTTCTCCACAGAAGCGTAGTCCAGCAGCACAAACGGTGGTCGCCGGTCCGAGAGGGTTTCCAGATTCCGCTGGAAGTGCTCCGGCGGATGATTCCCCACGTAGAGAACCGAGTTGTAGTACGGGTTCGGTACCCTGAACTCGAGGTAGAAGCTGGGAAGGAAGGTGAATGCGAAGAACTCTTCCCCACCTAGAACATCGTTCAGTCCGGAGATCCAGGACCGCGTGACACGGGTGTGATCGAGATTGCGAACCACCGATTGTCCGACTCCAGCCATCAAGACGATCCCGAAGAGCCCGGCGATAACCCCTCGGACCGCTGGAGCCAACGGCCGGTTGAGCGAGCGCCCCCCCAACCGTCCAACCATCAGAAGAAGCGGAAAAGAGTTGATCCAAAGGTGCCAGAGATCGGGGAGGTGGGCCGTTGAAAGCCAGAGCCCAGCCTGAATGGCAACCAGGAGCTTACCGACCGAATCCAGCAGCCCTTCTCGCTGGGACGCGAATCCAATCAAGCCCGCGATCGACAAGAACCCGAGAAGCGGAAGGTAGGAAAGGGAGAGATGATTCATCGCTACGGTGCCACGGGCCATGGAAAACACGGCTTGCGCGGGATTCAGCCCCCAAAACACCAGGCCAGTCACGCCGACGACCGCCGCCCCCCCAAGGTAGGATGCAACCAGCGGGGCGATGATGGATCGTCGCCCCGGGAGGTCCCGAGATCCTGCCGGCCCGGATTCAACTCGAGTTCCCCCGAAAGCATCACCCACAGACTTCATCCCTAGCCATGGCAAAGTGACCAGGCCGACGATGAGAAGGATTCCACCTTTCGGCTGAAGAAAGAAAACAGTGACGCCACCCAACACTCCCGCCAGGAATGCATCGATCAACCGCCGGGTCTTCAGTGTCCTGATCATCATCAGAAGGAATGCCGACGCCAGGAAACTGCTGTAGCTGTTGTGATTGATAAACGGAGGGGTGGTGGCGATCAGCACCCAAATGGCGGACGTCGCGAGAGCCGTCGGACGATGTTCGATCAGAAGGCGGGAACATAGGAAGAACGCCCAGATCGACATCAGCAAAAGGGTTTGGGAGGCCAGCAGTGCCACCCAATAGCTGGGCCCAAAGACCCTGAAGAACCCCCCGACCCAGGTAAAAGACGCCGGCCCGATGAACTCGAAGAAGTCGCGGTAGAGCTCTTGGCCGTTGTAAAGGTTCCAGGCTCCGGTCAGGATCTGACCTTCGTCCGCACTCAAGCGGTGGGCCAGACTCAAAAGGACCCCGAGGCCTGCGAGTGCTACAAGCACTACCCAATCCCCACGAGAGAGACTCCATCCAGGCTTCGCCGTTCTGACGTACATGAAGGCCGTATTCCCTTCGGGGTTTCGATTACTCAGGGAAGTCCCGTCCGGCCCCCGCCGGGTCCTCTCCGGATGCCGTTCGTCTCAGAACCATCGCGACGGAATCCTCATACCACACCGACCACTCTGAGGTCTTTGACGCTTCCAAGGCCAGTTTCCCGTCAGGGGGAATGATCATCAGGTCGATTCCCCGTGCGGCCAGTTTCTCCTTCCAACCCTCTTGGGTCAGCCAGATCGATACATACTCGCTCATGAGGTCACCGCCGAAAAAATTAGCCATTCCGTCGATGAAAATGGTTTGACCCGGCCAGGAGAAAAGGATGTACCCCCCCCAGATGTACTCGTTGAAGACTGGGAGGTCATCAAGTCCCGCATCCCTGGCCATTTGGACGGCATCCACTGGAAAAGTCTCGGATGAGAACTCGTTTCGGATCACCTGGTACGGCCCGACACGTCCAGATGCCGCCAAAAGGAGCAGGAGAATGAAGGTTATCGTGGCAATCCATGGCGCTGTCCCGGCCCGGAGGTCGTCCGCAGCCATCACAGCCCGAGGCTTCTTCAGGGGTCTCCACCGAAAGCCCTCGAAAACATCAGAAGAGGACCAGACAACCAGTGGAAGGGCATAAAGTGCAAACAGCGGCACATTCCTCACTGCCGCGAAGCCGGCGAAAACCGCGGCCAGGAAGGGAAGCAGCCCGGAAAACGAGACCGCTTTCTTCCGGTGGGCCAGCACGAGGATGATGAGGGAGATACTGAGGAAGAACAAAAGGCCGTAGGTCGATGCCATGTTCGGAGGATGGAACTCCTCTACCATCCCAAGAGCTACTGAATCTTTGATGTGATGCAGAATGTTGACGTGCAGGAAGACACCCAGGGGGTTCACCACGGTGCCCATCAGGGCCGCCGAAAGGGAGATCAGGTTCTTCCGAAACCGAGGCCCGGTCCGATGATCCAGGCCATCCCCGACCAGGTACGCCAGAAGGATTGCCAGGCCATAAAAGAACCCAGGATGAAGGTTCGCCCAGAACCCGAAGAGGACGGCCAAACCCAGGTATTTCTTCCAACCGGCGTCTCTGGTGGAAAGGCCCAGGAGAATCGACAGGCAGAGAAAGGAAAAGAGATGGGGGCGCGCGATCCAGTGCGGGTAGGTGAAAACGGCAACCGCGTTCCCGACCAGCAGAGCGAGAGCGGTTTCTACCCTCCTCCGCAGGAAGGACCCCACGATCGCTACGCTGGCAGCGATCAGAAGGCTGGAGACAATGACCACGGCGGCCAAGCCACCGAAGGAATGGAGAAGGGCGAACAGGACCTCGCTCAGCCATTCGTAAGCAATGAAGGTCTCGCCCGGCTTAGTGTTCGAGAATACATCCGGAAACACAACCCCGTGCTCGAGAACATGTCCACCGAGGACGATGTGGCGGGGCAGATCTCCATCACCGTTGAGCAGAACTCCGGAGTATCCCAGGGGGATGACCAAGCCCCAAATCATAAACAGCAGGGCTACCACCGAGGGTTGCCTTGATCTCCCCTCAGGGTTCCGAGGACCAATCATGCTCCGTTTTCCTCCTCGGCTCGGCCTTGGGACATCTGTCGCCAGATCCTCAAGAGGTCCCAGGCGGCCCGCAGAAAATGCCTGCCTCTAAGCTTCGATCCGTCCACATCGGCCCATGAACGGAGGGGGTATTCTTCCAAGCGCTCATGGGCCCGCCCGCCCCACCCCGCCCTCAACCTTCCCAGGAGCTCGACATCGAAGATCCATCGACTACAGAAGGGCTCCTTGATAGCAAAAATCAGCTCGTCGGTGACCACAAAAACCTTCGCCCCACATTGGGTATCGTACACAGGAAGTCTCAGCACAACCGAAGCCAGGGTACCGAAGACGCGGCCGAGGTAGTGGCGAGAACGCCGCCTTTCTACGGACCGGCCGAGGAGCCGTACACGAGCCCCTAGAACTCCTTCGATCCCTTCCCGGCCGTCGAGGACCGCAAGCATCCCAGGCAGCTCAGCCAGGGGCGTGGCGAGATCCGCATCCCAGAAGCCCACCACCGATGCGCCGTTGGAGACCGCTTGACGAAGACCGGCCCGGACGGCCTCCCCCTTTCCAACGTTCCTCGGGAGAGACAGGGTGGCGAAATGTTCGGGATGATCTGCCACTGCAGAGGAAAGGACCTCGGCCGACGCATCGGTACTTCCGTCGTTCACGAACAGAAATCCCAGGTCGTTCGATCCCGCTGCAAAAGACGCAAATAGATCCAGCCGAAGGCGAGCGGACTCATTATAGCAGGGGACCACTATCACCACCTGTCGCCACATGGCTACCTTCCTCCTGATACCAGGTGCTCGTGTTGCCGGGGCCTATCGCTGTTGCAACCCAAGCCCCTTGGTGAGACCCGGGGTTCTGGTATGGCCCGGGAGAACCGTGGGGTGGCATTAAAGTAGTGGAGACTCACCGGAGAATGCTCTTCCGTGTATCGAAGGTAGAGAGGCTGAGAAGGCTCGGTCGAGCTTTCGTGAATGTCCTTCCTTTCAGCACGCTGCTCTTCATCGGCCTCGAGTGGAATGGGATCCCCGGGCAGCCAGAGCGGGACTCGGTGGCCTATTTCACGGCCTCCAGGTCAGCAGGGCCGGGATCGGACCTCTATGGCGACCAACCCTCCCGGGGACCCCATGAGTTTTCAGGGGAATGGCTCTACCTCTACCCTCCCCCATTGGCTGCCCTCCTGTCGTTCACCCCAGATGTCTCCTACAGGACATTTGACCGGTTCTGGTTGCTGGTGAACATGCTCTCGATGTGGCTCTTTGGAGCCTCCCTGGCAAGGTTGAGGCTCGGCCATTGGTCGGTCCGGGGCACCCTCAACTGGACAGCCGTCGTGTTTCTAATGCCCGGGTCCCTTCTCGCGGTCCATTTCGGGAATCTGTCCCCGGTCATCTGGGCGCTGGTGGGATTAGGCCTTGCACTCCCGCGGCTAACGGGGGCCGCCCTGACCGTAGCCGCGGCATTCAAGATCACTCCGGTGTGGGCCCTCATCACTCTCCTGATTCGGAGGCCTCGAAAACACCTTGGGTCAGCGGTCGCTTCCGGCGCCCTTCTCACACTCATTTCTCTCAAGGTTTTCGGGTTGGAAAACCTGATCAGGTTGTGCATACGATGGTTCACAGACGTGGCGCCGGCCCTTTCCCAAGGGCAGTTTTGGGGCGGGTCTCTCGCAATACTGAAAGGCGGAATCGGTCCCCTGGAGATCTTGGGGAACCTGTCCCTCAGCTTCCTACCGGTCCAGGTTGCCGTCCTTTCCGGATGGGGCTACGACGGCGGGACCCTTCCTCCCATGATCAGGCTGTACCTGCTCCTGGCCGGGGTTGGCGGCCCCCTGGTGTTACTCTGGCTCCTCAGGCGACACTCACCGCAGCTGCAAGCGACATTGATCCTTGCAGCAGCCCTTTTTCTTTCACCCATAACCAGGGTGTTCTCGCTGCCGCTTCTCCTCCTCCCTCTGGCCCTCCGAATGAGAGACCGATCCCGGACCCTTCCCGCCTCGACAGCTGAGGAGGAAGGGATCCGGCCCTCGGAGGAGCTCAGATAGGGTGAAGAGGAGGCCGCCTCGGCCTGAGCTTCGGCCCCGGTCTTATGCCAACCGGTTAGCTTCGAAGCAGCGCGTTGGCCAGCAGACCAAACGACAGCGCGCTCGCAACCAGGGATACGCCGAATCCCACCGCATCGACGTTGAGGAAGGCAAACACGGCACCGAGTAAACCGGCGAATCCCACCACCACCGATCCGACCATGGCGAGGGCGATCAGGGTTCCGGATCCCTTGTTTTCAGCGTTCATCAGACACCTTTCCTAATGGGGGGAGCTGTAGATGAGCCGAAGCTCAGAACGTAACTATGTTAAGGTGTGAAGAGCCCATAATCCTTGATCATCCGGTTCAGGGTCGGCCGAGAGACTTCCAGGATCCTCGCGGCCGCGCTTTTATTCCCTTTGGTCATGAGGAGAACCCGCTGCACATGGCGGCGTTCAACGGCCTGGAGGCTCGCTTCCTCATCCGAAGGGGCCTCTCCTGGTATCGAGGCCACGATTGACCCGGAGGGGGCAGTTCGCTCGGATCCGGGGCCCCAGTGGTCGCCTTCAAGATCATGCTTGGTCAACGTTGGACTCCTGGCCATGACCATGGCTCTCACCAAGGCGTTCTCGAGTTCCCTCACATTCCCCGGCCAGTCCCGCTCCATCAGTGAGCTCATGACTTCCTGAGACACCGATGGAACCGGTTGCCCCAGCTGTTCAGCGGACTTCGAGAGAATATGCCGAACCAGCAGTGGGATGTCCGATCGACGGTCCCTGAGGGGCGGGACAGATATCTCGATCACCCGGAGCCGGAAATAGAGGTCCTCACGGAACTCTCCGGATTGCACCAGCGTTTCCAGGTCCCGGTTCGTGGCAGCGATCACCCTGGCTTCGGTCCGGCGAGGCCGCTCGCCTCCGACCGGGTAGAACTCCTTTTCTTCGAGAACCCTGAGGAGCTTGGCCTGGAGGGCCAGCGTTGTGTCTCCGATCTCGTCCAGGAATATGGTCCCTTTTCCGGCCACCTCGAATGGGCCTCTCCTGTCGGAGGTCGCCCCGGTAAAAGCACCGCGGGTGTGTCCAAAGAGAGTGGATTCCAGCAGAGTCTCGGGAACGGCTGCGCAGTTGACAGCCATGAAGGGAAGGTCGTCCTCACCGGAGTTCTCGTGGATCGTCCGAGCGATGAGCTCCTTCCCAGTGCCGGTCTCCCCCTGGAGTAGAACAGCGGCTCTGGTCCCTGCTACGGCACCGATTGTCTTGTAGACGGCCAACATAGCGGGATGTTGTCCCACCAATCCCCCCTGTGGGACCGGGATCTCGTCCCCTGAGATTGCCTCCGACTTGGGTCCGGAACGGTTCTCCGCGCATCGGTCGAGGACACCCTCGATCTCATCCAGATCCAATGGCTTAAGGAGATAATCACTCGCACCGGCTTTGATCGCGTCGATCGCCCCTTGCACTCCGCCGTAGCCCGTGATGACGACCACATCCAGCTCAGGACTGGAGTCTCGGAGGCGGTCCAGAAGCTCGAACCCATCCATGCCGGGCATTTGTACGTCTGTCAGAACGATGTCCGGCGAGAACTCGGTTACCACGTTCAGGGCTTCTTCGGCGGATTGTACGGAGAGGACTTCATGACCCAGATCGGATAGGTGGGCGCCGAGAGTGCGACAGAGGTCTCTCTCATCATCCACCAACAAGATACGAGAAAGCCTCAATTGACCTCCTCGCTATCGGACCTACTGAGGGCCAAGACCGCCTTCAGGCCGTCGGGGGACATTAAATGTGCTGGGACCGGGATTCTCCTCCCCGGCAAGTCGGTCCCCTCCTGTCCGGAGGGACCAGATCCGGATGGGAGGGATCCGACGCCCGAAACCCACTCCCGGTTTGAGGGCCTCGGGGTCGGCGCATAGGCGGCGAGGGGGAGAACCGCTATGAATTCCGACCCCGAGCTGGTCGAAAAGGAAGGCTCGAGAAAGAGTTCTCCATGGTTCTCCCGCAACGCCTGGCTAGCCATGGCCAAACCGATCCCGGAGCCACCGGTCTTCGTGGTGAAGAACGGCTCGAAAATCCGATCCCGAATCTCCGGGTGGACACCGGGACCCTCGTCTTTGAAATGGAGCCCCACGACCGGTCCTCCCGTGGTTGGGTCACGGGACAACTCGCTCCGGATATTCAGAGAGCCACCTTTGGGCTGCGCCTCGAGTGCGTTGACCATGAGGTTCAGGATCACGCCCTTTATCTGACCCGGTCGCACGAGGACGCGATCCGCGCCGGCGTCGAGGTCAAGGACCAACTCCACACCTTGCTTTCTGAAACGCGAGCCCAAGAGTTCTGCCGCTTCCTCTACGAGAACGTGTAAGCTTGCTGTCTCCCTGGGTGAATCCGGAGACCTGCTCAGCTGGAGGACTCCGGCCACGGAGGAACTGAGGCGTTCGACCTCTCTGAGGCTTATCTCCAAAGGTTCCAAACAGAATGCAGGCACGGCCCCATTATCCGTCCATCTTTTCAACCGCTGAAGGTTCATCTTGATGGATGATAGCGGGTTTCGTATCTCATGGGCGAGATAGGCGGACAACTGCCCCACCACAGCCAGCCTACCACTCTGATCGACCTGCTTCATCATATGACGGACTCGTCC
Organism: Gemmatimonadota bacterium; assembly: GCA_013043565.1. Classification (GTDB taxonomy): domain Bacteria; phylum Gemmatimonadota; class Gemmatimonadetes; order Longimicrobiales; family Gaopeijiaceae; genus JABDNZ01. The sequence goes on from JABDNZ010000569.1 coordinate 19,742, forward strand.
CAGCATTCGGTTGAAGGCCCGGGTGAGGTTTCCCAACTCTCCATCCGAGGGGAGAGGAAGCCAAGGATCGAGCTCGCCCAGTCCAATCTCCTCTGCAGCCCTCGATAGCTCGGAAAGGGATCTTGTGTACCGCCCAATCAGGATCGAGAACGCAAGGGCCGTGGAAAAGCCCAGGACCAGAACGAAGATCCAATATGCCAGCGCCATCCGGTTGAGAGAAGCCAATACCTCACGGGGAGAGGATATCGCCGTCACAGTCCATTCTGGATCGGCGATCCGGGCCAGGGCACCGAACTCCGATCCACCATTGTACTCAAAAGAAAAGGCCCCTGTTTCCCCCTCCGCGCCCGACGATCCCTCACCGGCTGAACTGGCCGCAAGCACCGCCGCAACTCTCGCTTGATCGCAATGATCGGCGAAGACGAGGGTGCCCCGCTCGGAATCCACGACCTGAATCGACGGGGAGTTCGGGGTGCCTTCGGCGTTCACCAGGTCATGGACCCAGAACCCCGCGGTCACGGTTCGTCCGCGTAGGGGACCAGTCAGGGCGCGAGAGACGGTGTGAAGGCCTCCGCTTTGTCCGTCCTCGCATCGGTAGTCGACGGTCGGAACCACTCCGTGCAGGACTTGGGTCGATCCGTCAGAATCGGCTACACGAATAAAAGCAGCTTCCGCCAAAAACTGCCCGAGGTGGGATGAGAGGTCGTCCGTTCCAGGATCTTCGGCCCCTGAAGGCTCTTCGGACAGGGCCAACGCCAGTGCATCGAGGTCCTCGTTGATCGCCTGGGTCTTCTTCTCCAGGTCGGTACCGACCCCAGTTGCCACTCGCTCAAGCTGGCCCTGCAGGGTGGATGTGAGCAGGCCTTCTGCCTGCCAGTGGCTCACCCAGGCAAGGATGAGCAGAGGACAGACAGCCAATACCACGAACAGCGCGATGATCTTTTTCCGAAGGGACATGTGGAAGGGAGGCCTCTCTTCAGCTGACCGGGGAATGGGTCGTTGGCATCAAATCAGGAAGCTAGTGCAAATAAGGGGCCGGAAACATCTGTTTACTAAGATGCTCCACCGTTGGTGAATCCACAAGGATTTCTCCCCCGGCACCGTCCCTGCCGGCCGCTCTTCCTCCGGGGCTCACGGATAGCAGCCTCAGGTATCCTCGGTCCGCACGTTCCACCCTGGATTCCGCGTCCTTTGCGGGCCCCTGAGGGCACGGGTTATCTTTTTAGTGGTCGCTGAATCCTGAACAGACCGTCGAACCGGAAAAAGAGGCCTATGGAAAACAGCCGCTTCCCCCGAGCCCCGGCCCACCTCCAACAGAAACCCGTTCAGGTGCTTCTGCGAGGCGGACAGACCCTCGAAGGGGAGGTTCACATTCCCGAGGGCTTACCTCTGCTCAACTTCTTGGGCTCGAAACGGTTCTTTTTGAACCTTACCTCCGTGAGGAGGCCGAACCGAGGGGAAGGATCGGATGTAGTGGAGCACCTGAGCCTCCGGATGTCGAACCTGGTCTGGGTCATCCCCCTGGACGGCACCCTGCACCTCTCCGCCGCTTCAGCTCCCGTCCATTCAGAAAGGGCTGTCGAACTTCAACTTGTCGACGGTCTGGAGTTGACGGTGAAACTGAACATTTCCAAAGAGCAGCGGATGTCGGATTTCCTGGATGCCAACTCGGGATTCGTACCACTCTTCTCAGCGCAGATCGAGTCGACTTCCAAGGTCATCGATCGGCTAGCCGTGAATCACGAAGCGATACTGGCAATCCGGGAGTTGTCGTCGGAACAGCGCGTATGAGGACCGCCCCCGATACCCTTCCTGGATAAAGCACCGGGTGGGGAAAGCAGAAAAAAAGGACCTTTGCTCAGGGCAGAGGTCCTTCTTTTCCACCGGGTCTTCTGATCAAGAACCCGGAAGGGAGATGGCGTTTGACCGCTACTCCACCAGTCGAAGGTACTTGATCAGCGTGCCGGTTTCCGAACCGCCGCCTCCCGACTCCACGAAGCCCATGAACCGGGCGTACACGGCAAAGTCGTTCGGATCCGTGCCGCCGCCTTCGATGAAGATCTTGGCCATGTTGTTGAACCTGAAGGTGCTGGCCCCCTGCAGGTCGAACATATCGGGATCCCAGAGGGGCACGATTCGGACTCGGGGGCTCTCGTCCCCGTATTGCGAATCCACCGTTTGGGTGCCCGAGTCCCAGGTCGCATCCGGGTCCATGGCCATGATCTGCTCGAGCTCGTCCTTGATGCTGGCCACGTTTCCGGGCTGGCTCGGGTAGACCTCGCCGATGTCATACTCGGTGTCCACATAGATGGGGCAGGAGTTGCACCCCAGAATGTTCTGCCTAACCCAATTTGCCCCAGCCTTGGGCTCGCAGTCGTCATCCGGATCGGGCATTCTCCAAAGAAGGAAGTTGCCCGGCCCGATCATGACGTCCTGGCCCCCCGCTCCTTCCTCGATGTAAGGGTCGCCGTCCTTCTGCCCTTTGGGCCCCGATTTGATCCAAATCCGCCTGCCTACATCCGCCTCGATCCCGTCCCCGTCTCGGAGATTGCTCCCCAATCCGGTCCCGTTACAGCCGCTGTAGAGGCAGGTGTCATCCCCGTTGTATCGGGCGTAGTCGTCACCCTCCTCGAACTCCCACCATTCGTCCCCGTTCGGAATGTTGTCCCCCGCCGGGTCGGAAGTGTCGTCATCGTTGTCGTCCCAGAGGTCCGGCATGGCGAAGGGAAGGACGCACTCATCGGCCGAACCACCGTCGGAGGCTACCGCCGCCGCGGCAGCGCCAACATCCATCGAAAAGATGCCTAGGGCCTTCGCCAGCCAGGTGGATAGCCCTTTGGCGGACACATGTACACGCACTTTTTGAGAATCGGGAATGACCCACACCGTGACGTCTTCAGGCTCGATGGGTCGGGCCAATACGTCGTTGGATGTGGCATAGTCCATCGCCCGCGCGTTAGCACTGTCCGAAGCCTCAGGCAAGGTGAAATCATAGTCGATGAACGCACTGGCCCCGGCCAGGGCGCCCGAATCAGCTGCCCGTTGTGCGGCGGCATGAGCCGCATAGGCCATCCCCAGGTCGACGGCCAAAGCTCCCATGCCAAGGAGCACCACCATCGAAACGGCCGTGATTGCCAGGGTTTGGCCCTTTCGGTCACCCAACCCCCGGCCAGCGTAAGTTCTCATGGGCTTAGACATCTGATTCCACCGGAGTTCTTGAGACAACAAAGCTCCCGACGACCTTCCCTAAAAAAGGTCATTAGGATAAAAATAGAGCAAGATCCAAACCACCCATCCAACCGATCCCGCCCCGTCGATCACCTAATTATTGTTGACTG
>JABDNZ010000016.1 GCA_013043565.1 Gemmatimonadota bacterium
GTGTTCCGCGATGGCCTTCCTGAGCTCCGGGATCCCAGCGGCCGGCAGGTAGCTTCGCTTTTGCACGTTCCGGACGAGGGCGTCGGCGATCTTGGGGTGGACCGGGAAACGGGATTCGCCGAAGGCCAGGTGGAAAACGTTCTTCCCGGCCGCCCACATTTCCTTCACTCGATCGTTGATGGACAGGGTGGCTGAAACCTTGAGCCCTCGCACTCCGGCTCGTGAAAACCGGATGGGCCTATAGCGCTCGACCACGGATGTGGCTCCCGGTCAGTGAGGAAGAGGCCCGTCGGCCGCGGGCCCACCGCGGAAGAATGCACCAAAAATCCAGAAACGGGAAGAGGCCCAGGACCAGGACTTCGCCGGTAGCTTTCTGTCCGCTTCGGATTACTTTGCAGGCGAGTTGACGCGAACCCGATTTTGGAGGCGGCCATGTGCAGGTGGGCTAGACCGTTCCCCCAGCTTTTCCTCTTGTCCTCCCTGATGGCCGTGACCGGTTTCCACTCAGGCGACCTCCGAGCCCAGTCCATCCGTCAACAATGGCAAGCGTCTCCCCACGCCCGATCCATGGACACTCCTGAAGAGCAGGAGCGGATGAACACCGCCGGCTGTGCCCGGTGCCATACCGCTCAGGGGTACCAACATGAGACGTTGGGAGGGATGGAGTCGGCCGCGCCCTATTCCGATGCCACGGGTCTGACCTGTACGGCATGCCACGCGGAAGGCGAGGAGGGAAGGCGAATCGGACCGATCAGGGCCGGAGCTGCAAGAGATGCTTGCCGTGGGTGCCATGACGAGTTGGTGACGAACAGCCCGAACTCCCTTTCCTGGTGTTCCCAATGGGGAATTTTCGAAGGGACCGGCGGGGCCGGAGAGGAGGGTGCCGGGACCGTCGTTTCTTCCCACACTCAGATGGAGGATGGGTGCATCGGTTGCCACATGGCTCCATCATTCGAGGGCCTGGACCCCACTTTGGTAGGAGGACATACCTTCCGCGTGAAAACAAAGGGTGACCTGCCTCCGACCTTCAACTCGGAGCCCTGCCTCTCCTGCCATAAAATCATGACCAGTGAGATCCTGGACGAGAGCCAAAACCAGGTTCGGGAGCTGCTGGGCGATCTCGGGGCCATGCTTCCGCAGCGGCCCGACCCCGAGAACCCGGGCTCCACCGTACCGCGTTTTCCCGCCGACCCTACCCTGACCGATCTCCAGGCAAGGGCCTCCCATAACTACTGGCTGGTGGAAAAAGACGGTAGCCTTGGGGTGCACAACCCTGCTTACACTCGGGTGCTCCTAGAGGAGACCATGGAGCGGCTGGCTGGCCGGGACCCGTTCCGCTACCCCTGATAGGCCTCTCTGTCGACCTCAGTCGGGCACGGTCCCTGCATAAAAGAGCTACCAGACCACTCACAGGGGCCCAGATGACGCTTGATCACACCTCCCGCTGGCGAGGCCGAGGCTTGGCCGTTGGCACACCGGAGCACTTTCGGTGGCTCAACGGCATCGCCAAGTGGGTCCTGCTCTTAAACCTGTTAGACGGGGTGTTTACCCTGATCTGGGTGGAGTATTTCGGTGCCGGAGAGAAGAACGTCATGCTGAGCGACCTGGTCCACACCAGCGCTCTGATGTTCATGCTGGTGAAGCTCACCCTGGTATCGCTCGGAATACTCTTTTTGTGGCGTAACCGCAGCAATGCCTTCGCCGTGATTTGTCTCTTTTTCGCCTTTTTCAGCTACTACCTGGTCCTCTTATTCCACATCCAGTACTCGGCCACGGTGTTCCTCTAGGGGGGACAGACACTTAAGCGGGCCGGGCCTGCGCCCCTCCAGGCCGGAGGACTACTGCAAGAACATCTGCCGGGCGAGAAGCTTTCCCTTCTTTGTTCTGAAGATCTCTTCGATGGCGGCTTCCTTTTCCGCGACACTCTTGTCCCGGTGGCGCCCGGGGAAGTTCACCAACCAGTCGGCCTCCCAAAGGATCTGGAATTCCACCGTCTCGATAATCTCGGCGTCGTGAGCGGTATGGTGGTTGGCCACGATCCCGCAGATGTGATCCACGGCCTCCGGAGCGACCCCGTGTTTGTTCAGAATGTCTCTCGCGATGGGTGGACCCTCGACCTCCTGGTATTGGCCCGAGCTGGAGCCATGGACCTCTCTGGCCCTGGGGATCCCGATGTCGTGGAGGATTGCTGAGGCTCGGACCACCAGGGCATCCCCCCCCTCTTCGGATGAGATCTCCAGGGCATGACCGAGAACCGTCATCGTGTGGTCGACCATACGGGACGTTTCCCCGAAGACCGCTTCCATTTCCGAGATCAAATGAGGGATCACGTCAGACCCCTGAGCAGAAGCCTCCTCTCCTGCTCCAAGGAAGTTCGCCGCGGCGAAACTGGAAATGATCAGGGTCCGATAGGGGAATGAGAGTCTCATTTTTCTACTCTGGTGTGGGTGTGGAAGTGGACCTCAGCCCGGGCTCGGGTCCCTACCCGGTTCACTCGGGCCTGGTCTACAACCTGCATGAAGCGCGGTTTTTTGTTCGGCAAGAAGAAAACGACCGCGTCTCCCTCGATTTCCGTAACCGTCATGCCTCCGGTGTGCCGATGGCTGGAAGGATCCGCTCCTGAAGGGCTCGCCAGGTTGAGGCCCTGGCCCCCCCGTGGATGTTCCATCCGTTGAATACGGCGACGACGTCATAGTCAGGAGCGACCAGAAGAAACTGCCCTCCATATCCGTTCCCGGCAAAGACCAGAGTCTCCCCTCCAACATGATCGGGAACCCACCATTGGTACCCGTAACCAGGATCGGAGCCACTGTTGTTTGGGTTGATATCGGAGACCATGGGTGCGGTAGAAGCGGCGATCCACTCCCCGGACAGGATCCGCTCCCCCTCCCACATGCCATCCCTCAGGAAGAGGTACCCGATTCGTGCCAGGTCTTGTGCGGAGAGATAGAGGCCGCCCTCCGTGTCCACCTCGCCGGCAGGGGTGATCTTCCAGTAGAAGTCATCAATCCCGATAGGATGGAAGAGGTTTTCCCGGGCCCAGTCATCGATGCGTTGGCCCGTGGCGACCTGAACGATCTTACCGAGGAGAACCGACGCGCCGCTGTTGTACTCCCAGACCGTCCCGGGATCGGCGTCCATGGGGTAGTCGAGGACGAATGGGACCCATTCGTCACTGGCTTCCATGAGGATGCAGCTGTTGTTTGGATCGGTGTACGGGGTGTCCTCGGACCACTCGATGCCGCTCCTCATGGTGAGTAGATCCTCCAACACCATGTCCGCCTTCCAGGGATCCGACAGGTCTGGGTCGTAGGCTTCGAAGAATGAGAGGGCCGGAACGTTCACTCCTGAGATGGCCCCTCTGTCCACGGCGATGCCAAGGGCGGCCGACGTGATGCTCTTCGTCACCGACTGGAGCGTATGGAGGTCGGTGTCACGATAGTAGGGGTGCCATTCCGGGTGGTCGTAGTTGTACTGATGATTGGTGGTGTCGTACGCCGCAGCGATGGCATCATAGTCCTGCTCGAAGTGATAGTCGGCCACCATCCGACCGTGGCGGATCAGCGTGAAGTGATCGATGAGCCCATAGGTGCCGGCCTCGATGTCGGCAACGAGGTCGTCGATAGCCTCGGGATCGATTCCAACTTCCGCTGGGGTGGAGACCGGCCACTCTTCCCCGGGCCAACCAGGACCGGCTTGAGATGATCCGTTGGCAGCGCAGCCAAGCAATGAGACGGCGGCGGCGCTGAGGACGATTCCGATGGCGGCAATCGGTCGATCCATTTTCGATGCTCCTAGAGCTCGAGGAAGCTCCATTCTTTCGAGAAGGGTACGCCCGAGAACCGGACTCCTCGGGTGTCTGTCACTCTCAGATTATCGCTGGGGTTGATCCCTATACCCCGACCCGAGTCGTAGAGTCCCGGCTCCATACTGAACGTCATATTCTCCGCCAGGACCGTGTGGTCTCCGAGGGAGATGAACGGTGGCTGGTGCCCGGCGAAGAACTGCCCCTGACCGTGGGCCGGTCGGTGATAGATGAACTCGGCCATCCCGGAGTCGACCTGATGCTGGTGGATCTTCGCGGCAATCTCGGAGCATGTTGCCCCGGCCTTCGACTCCTCCTCCTGGATCTGAACCGTCTCGGCAACCACTTCCCACATC
>JABDNZ010000576.1 GCA_013043565.1 Gemmatimonadota bacterium
GGTCTACCTAGATCCGACCGATATGGAGGCAACCGCCGCTGAGACGATGGTGGCCTCAAACGAAGAGGAACTAGAGCAGCGACAAGCTGAGTTGGACGCAGTAAGGAACCGGCGCAATCTGCCCGAAGGCCGGCGGGCGGAAATAAGAGTCACAACCGCATTTCTGAGGACACCGCCCGTTGACCGGGGACTCCCGGATGACCCGGATGTGCCAACCCTCATGATCCTGGGGACCCTGATTCCGGGCATCGCAGCGGACGCTCCTTTCTACGTGGACGAAGGCTGGTTCGAGGGTCTCTTTGCTGGGCGGATTGAACGGTTCACTGAATGGAGCAACGATCGACCCGACCGGACGTTGCTAGTATGGCCCGACGCAGGCCACTTCGTTCACCGGGACCAGCCTGAAAGAACTCTCGAGGCGGTTCGACGCCTGGTCGAACGCGCCAGCGCCCGTCGGTGATCCGATGTCTCATCCCTCCGGGGAACGCTATTTAGCCCGCGTCTACTGCTGACGGCCAAGCATCCTGGGCATCTCCCTTGAGTTTCCTTGCTGTGGCTGACATCCTGGTCCGCAGCAGAAACGCAAACCGTTAGAGGGTTCCTTAGCCCAGAGAGCGGTATTGTCAGCCATCGGATCGGCCTTTCTCTGTAACGCCCGTTCCCCGCTGCGGCCTGAGAGTGCGCCTATGCGCACGAGCTTCTAGCTCGACCCCGAACCCCGGCCTTGCCCTCCGGGACCTCGCCGGGCGGTAGCAGAAGGATAAGGGCGTCTAGAAAGGCGCCCGGCTCCGGCCGGGAACCGAATGGTTCGTTACCGGGGGCTAGACCAGCGATTGGCTCCCAGGTCCTATCCCAGGCGAACCGGTGTCTGTTCCTTTCATTCCTTCTTGCGTTATCGAAACATAAGCCGGTATCTTTTGATAGTGTACATCCCTATCCAAGGTTCAGGGGGGGAGATGACGAATCGCGCGGGGCGATTGGTTCGACAGCAGCGAGGAGTGGAAGGTTACTCCGCCTTCATTCCGGCGCCGCTTCCCCCTGACCCGCCTGTGGACCTCGGAGGGGACATGGCTCGCCTCCATGAATCTGCAGCCTACGCTTTGGGACGGTTAGGAGGAGCTTCACTCCAACTGGATCCGGATCGTCTCCTCTACATGTACGTCCGCAAAGAAGCGGTCCTGACCAGCCAGATCGAAGGCACTCAGTCTACTTTGGCCGACCTCCTTCGCTATGAGAACGCCCACGCTCCGGGAACGCCCGTTGATGACGTGCGTGAAGTGTCCCGCTACGTGGACGCCCTTTTCTACGCCGCGGACCAGATCAAGGCCGGATCCCTTCCCCTCTCTCTCCGACTCCTCAAGGAGGCCCACCGCCGTCTCCTTGAGGAGGGTCGAGGGGCAGCGCAGGATCCGGGCGAGGTCCGAAGAACCCAGAACTGGATCGGTGGCACGCGGCCGGGAAACGCAACCTATGTCCCTCCTCCGCCTCACGAGGTGCTCCCGGCTTTGACCAACCTTGAGAAGTACATCCATGATGAATACGGTCCCACTCCGGCGCTGGTGAAAGCTGCCCTTGCCCACGCACAGTTCGAGACCATACACCCCTTCCTGGACGGAAACGGGCGGATCGGACGACTCCTCATCAGCCTCATTCTCGTGGCCGATGGGGCTCTCCCCCATCCGTTCTTCTACATCAGCCTCTACTTCAAACAAAACCGAACCAATTACTACGAGGCGCTGCAGCGAATTCGGACCCACGGAGACTGGGAAGGGTGGTTGCGGTTCTTCTTGATTGGTGTCGAGGCTGTGGCAAACGAGGCCACCTCGACAGCCGAATCCCTCTCCGAACTCTTCACCACCGACCGCGCCAGGGTGGAAAAGCTCGGTCGTCCCGCACCTTCGGCGCTGAGAGTCTATGATCTCCTTCGGGACCGAATCCTGATTTCTTCAACGCGGGTCGCCGAAACGCTCGGCCTGACGTGGCCTACAGTCCAAGCTGCCATCGAACGACTAGAGAGTCTCGGGATCGCCAAGGAAGTGACCGGAAAGAGGCGGGACCGAATCTACGCCTACGAAAGACAGTTCAAGGTCTTGGACGAAGGCACAGGTGAATCCTCCCCCTGAGTTGTGAACGGGCATTGGGCCCCGGGAACGCCCGTTCCCCGCTGCGGCCTGAGAGTGCGCCTATGCGCACGAGCTTCTAGCTCGAACCCGAACCCCCGGCCTTGCCCTCCGGGATCTCGCCGGGTGGGGATCGGTGGATTCTCCTGGTCATCGGGATGCGCGGCTCCGATCTTGAACCGGATGGTTCGTTACAGGAAGTCCTCAACGGCCCTAGGCTACATGCCTCGGGCGAACTTCGCCCGCAATCAGGTCTTCATAAGAGAGAGGGTGGCGTACTCTCTTGTCATAGCACGGTAGCTGTGCTATCATGCTAACATGATTCTGACCTTCCGAGACAAAGGCACCGAGGATGTCTTCAACGGCAAGGACACCAAGGCCGCACGGAAGGTCTGTCCTCCTGACCTGCAACGTCGGGCTCGGGCCAAGTTGTTCGTTCTCGACGACGCCGACACCATCGAGGATCTTCGGATCCCGCCGAGCAACCATCTAGAGGCACTGCGGAAAGACCGAGTGGGCCAGCACAGCATCCGAATCAACCGGCAGTACCGGATCTGTTTTCGATGGACCGAGGGCGGCGTCCGAGACGCAGAAGTTGTGGACTATCATCCTTAGGGCAGAGAGTTGAGTTAGCTATGGTCCGGGTTCCTACACACCGCGCACCGACACATCCGGGGGAGATGCTTCGGGAAGAGTTCCTTGAGCCTCTCGGGATGACTCAATCCGAGTTGGCCGAGCGCATTGGCGTTCCATTCCAGCGGGTGAATAGCCTAGTGAACGGCCGCCGCAACCTGACCCCCGACACGGCTCTTCGGCTTTCGAAGTTCTTCGGGACAACGGCTGTATTCTGGATGAACCACCAGCTCCGTTGGGATCTCTTCTTTGCTCAGCGAGACGGGAAGGCGGAACTGGCCAACATTCGGCCTTTTCGGCGGCGGAAAAAGACAGAAGCAAAGTCAGCCTAGAAAAGGGCCTTTGGACCAAACCACCTCTTAGGTTCGGACTTCTTTGTAACGCCCGTTTCAAGCTCGGGCCTCGGAGTGCGCCTACGCGCAGTAGCAGGTAAACTGAAGACGAGTTTCGCCCGGCCCTCCGGGACCTCGCCGGGCGGAGGCGGATGGATTTCCCTGTTCATCAGGTTGCCCGACTCCGATCTTGAACCGAATGGTTCGTTACGTGAAGAGCAGGTGGACAGAACGGCAGAGGGTCAGGCATCTTTCGAAACCTGCCAAATCGGGCAATTCAAACCGCAATCACTGCTGTTGATTCCAAGAGAGGGGGAGTGACGGATGCCAATCCATTTCAGTGATCGGGACGTCGCATCTGAGGTCGACGGAGTGAACTCCGCCCTGATCGTTCCGTGCATCATGTGCCCGGCCGCAACGGTGGCTGAGAGAGAGAAAGAGCCGTTTTTGCAGCTTTTCAAGAATCCCTTCAAGTCGGCACCATTCGAACGAAATATCAAGGCGCTGCAATCCCGCCTTGCAGACAAGGGGGTGCGGACCGAAGTCTTCAAGAGCCGGATCTATCATCAGTGGTTTATGTGCATGTGGACTGCAGGCCGGCGCGAGAAGCTGCGCCAACGGGCCAGGGGGCATGATGCCGTGATCGTGCTCGGCTGCGATTCCGCGACCGAAACCGTTCGCGAAGCGGTAGATGCATCTTCCTGCAAAGTGATCGAAGGCATGAAAGTGAGCGGCATCATAAATGCCCAGCTCGGCTTCCGTTTGCCCGGGGAGATCGTGTTCGGCAGCTGCCGGATAGTACCCATTTCGGGGCACAAGCAGGAAGCGAGCGCAGCTCACTGACCTAGGCGCGATCTTGGCCGGCCAAGATCGACGAGTATCGACCGGGCGTCACGCCACCGAACACGCCAATGCAGGTGTCGGTGCATGTTCATGCGGCCGTTTTTCGGTCCCAAGCATCCGCTGTAGACAGGAGAAAGGACCCCTAAGACCAGGGACTCAAGCCGATCATACCTGGCAGTGGGCGGCTCTTCACCGTAACGCCCGGTTCAAGCACGGACCTCAGATCCGCTGTCGCGGGTGAGCCAGGTGGCCTATCGGACAAGCCCCGGCCCGGCCCTCCGGGATCTCGCCGGGAGTGGCCAAATGGACTTTCCTGGTCATCTGGCTGTCCGGCTCCGATCTTGAACCGAATGGTTCGTTACAGGAAACGCCGATGGTCAGAAACGGTCAACAATGATCCCACCCTGGCTACCGGTCCCCGACGAACACGAGTTCAAAACGGGCTATGC
>JABDNZ010000578.1 GCA_013043565.1 Gemmatimonadota bacterium
GGCTCATGTGGTTGACCCAAGCCCGGGATCTGAAACCGTGAGTAGTGTCATGTCCGGATCGTTTCGTCCTCTCATCGTTCTCTCGGTAGTCGTTCTAGCTGGGGCATCAGCCGCGGCAACCCTGAGCAGCACACATGGTTTTCAGGGACCGGACTCCAACTTCGTCGGTCAGGTAAAACCGGTTCTCTACGTCGCCGACGTCCGGGCGAGTGCGCCGTATTTCCGTGATGTCTTGGGGTTTGATTTTCACGGCTTCTCTGAGACAGAAGGCACCCCCTATTACGCCGAGATGAGCGCCGGGCCGCATAAGTTCGGGCTGCACATGCCGCTTGCGTCTCAGCACGAGACCTGGGTAGGGCACCAAAGGCTCTACTTTCGGGTGAAGAATGTTCGGACCCACCGAGAGCTTGTGCTGTCCCGCGGCGCCTCGGCGGGCGACCTCGTTGAGACTGACTGGATGGACTTCTTCATCGTAAGGGACTCCGACGGACACGAGGTGGTCTTTGCAGAGACCGACCCCACCAAACACTCCATCGACCCCTGGGAAGTGGCAGGCGGTTTGAACCCGATTCTCTAAACATCGACCCGTAAGGACCGAGAATGGCTAGTTCCCCAGATCCAACGGACGCGATTCGCCAGCGGGCCGCCTCGTTTCCCGGCGGGGCAGGCCCGAAGGCAAAGAAGGCCGAATGAACCATCGGGTTCCGGACGAAGTCGGAATGGGGGGTCTGCCTGACCCATGCGGTGTGCAATCGAGGTCTCTCGCGAACTCGGATCTATGGGCTGCGAGCCTCCGAGTGACCTGCATCTGTTTCTTGCTTTGCATGCGTCCGCTGCCGTTGCTTTCCCAGACCTTAGAGTGGATGACCCACCGGTCCGAAGACTGGGGCTTCCAGGTATCACATCCGGTTCATTGGAGAGTGGTCATCGCGTCCAAGGGTCATCGAAGTGGTGGTTGGGAGGCGGAAATTCTCTCTGATGAAGAGATCTACAAGGTGACTTTTCTCGAGCCGGAAACTCAGACCTGGCCAGGGCGGTATGAGGTGCGGTTGTTAGCCAATCCTTCGGGTCAGGATTTGGACGCCGTGATATCCCGGTTCGACCTATCCGACCTCTGGGAGGATCAGCCAACGGACACCGTCCTTGCAGGCCAGCCTGCGAAGACCTGGGTCCGATGGAGAGCCGACTCTCTCACAAGGGAGTTCCTTCTCGTTCTCCCGCGTGGAATCGCCCACCTTCGTTTCGCCGAGAGTACGCCCAACGATCCCGCACTGCTTGAGCACAAGAAGATCTATGCAGCGATGACGGAGAGCCTTTCAATCGGAATCGTCAGGTAGCCCCCGCTTCCCTCAAGCCAGGTCGAACCGATCGAGGTTCATCACCTTGTCCCAGGCAGACACGAAGTCACGCACAAACATCTCCTTAGCGTCGTCACATGCGTAAACTTCCGCGATGGCCCTTAGCTGCGAGTTCGAACCGAAGAAGAGGTCCACACGGCTACCGGTCCACTTCAGGTCGCCCGTGGTCCGGTCGCGCCCTTCGAACAGGTCCTCCTCTTCCGAGGTCGCCCGCCACTCCGTACCCATGTCGAGCAGGTTCACGAAGAAGTCGTTGGTGAGCGTGCCGGCGCGTCCGGTGAAGACACCGTGCTGGGTCTGTCCGAAGTTTGCGTTCAGGACGCGCATGCCGCCGACAAGGGCCGTCATCTCAGGTGCTGTCAATGTCATGAGCTGCGCCCGATCGACGAGTAACTCCTCCGCCGAGACGGAGTACTTGCCTTTGAGGTAGTTGCGGAAGCCATCGGCCACGGGCTCCAAGACTGCAAAAGACTTCACATCGGTTTGATCTTGCGATGCATCCGTTCGCCCCGGCGTGAAGGGGACCGCCACGTTGCACCCGGCGTCCTCCGCGGCGTGTTCGACCGCAGCGCATCCACCCAGCACGATCATGTCGGCGAGGGAAACCTTCTTCCCGCCTTTTTGTGCGTCGTTGAACTCCTTCTGGATCGACTCCAGGGTTCCAAGGACCGTCGAAAGCTGGGCGGGGTGGTTTACCTCCCAATCCTTCTGTGGCGCCAAGCGGATACGTGCACCGTTCGCGCCACCCCGCTTGTCGGAGCCGCGGAAGGTCGCCGCTGACGCCCACGCGGTGGAGACAAGCTCCGAGATGGACACACCCGAGCCGAGGATTTTGGCCTTGAGGTTTGAGATATCTTCCGCGTCGACCAGATCATGGTCGACCTCAGGAGTGGGGTCTTGCCATATCAACTCCTCCGCCGGCACTTCCGAGCCAAGAAAGCGGGAGGGAGGCCCCATGTCTCGGTGTGTCAGCTTGTACCATGCCCGGGCGAAAGCGTCTGCCAACTCACCGGGGTTTTCGTGGAACCGCTCCGCGATCGGCTTGTAGATCGGGTCCATTCGAAGGGCGAGGTCCGCGGTGGTCATGATGGGCGCGTGGCGTTTCGACGGATCGTGGGCATCCGGCACCGCGTCCGCCGCCGCCGGATCGGTCGGAACCCACTGCCAGGCCCCGGCCGGGCTCTTCACCACTTCCCAGTCGTAGCCGAACAGGGTGTCGAGGTAGCTGTTGTCCCATTCCACCGGTGTGGGGGTCCACGCACCTTCGATGCCGCTGGTGATGGCGTCGCCGGCATTGCCGCTGCCGAAGCTGCTTTTCCAGCCCAGGCCCTGCTCCTCGATGCTTGCGCCTTCAGGTTCCGGACCCACCAGCGCCGCGTCGCCGGCGCCGTGGCATTTGCCGAACGTGTGTCCTCCGACGATGAGGGCGACAGTCTCTTCGTCGTTCATCGCCATGCGCCCGAACGTCTCCCTGATATCGCGGCCCGAAGCCACCGGACTCGGCTCTCCGTTCGGCCCCTCCGGGTTCACATAGATCAAGCCCATCTGGACGGCGGCGAGAGGGTTTTCGAGGTCTCTGTCGCCGGTGTAACGCTTGTCGCCAAGCCACTCCGTCTCGGTTCCCCAGTAGATGTCGCCCTCGGGCTCCCAAACGTCCTCGCGTCCTCCGGCGAAGCCGAAGGTCTTGAACCCCATGGACTCAAGAGCGCAGTTCCCTGCTAGAATCATGAGGTCTGCCCACGAGAGGTTGTTGCCGTACTTCCGTTTGATGGGCCAAAGCAGCCGACGCGCCTTATCGAGGTTCGCGTTGTCGGGCCAACTGTTGAGCGGGGCAAAGCGCTGTGTACCCGATCCCGCGCCGCCGCGGCCATCGCCGATTCGGTAGGTCCCTGCGCTGTGCCAGGCCATCCGGATGAAGAGCGGTCCATAGTGACCGTAGTCCGCTGGCCACCAGTCCTGCGAGTCCGTCATCAGCTCAATGAGGTCGTTCTTCACGGCCTCTAGGTCGAGCTTATTAAACTCCTCCGCGTAGTTGAACTCCCTGCCCATGGGGTCGGAAAGGGAGGAGTTCTGGTGAAGGATTCCGAGGTCCACTTGGTTTGGCCACCAGTCCCGATTCGACGTTCCCCCGACTCTCGGGTCCCCCGGAGTACCGTGCGACACGGGACACTTGCTTTCGTTTCCGACACCGTTTCCGTCCATGAGCTTTTCCAATTCTGATTGTTTTGAGTGATCCGCCTGACCATAACAGAACCATGAAACCGCGGAAAGACGGCCCGTTCGCTGGGCCTCCCCTGGCCCGGCTCCGACCCTTTCTCGGTCTTTGGGGTTTATCACCCGACGATGACTTGTGGGTTCTTCTCTGAGGAAGGGTCTAGATCAGCGTTTTGGACATGCCGAACTGTGCGAACTGCGGTGCGGGGCTAGGTGGTCGTTACTGTCCTCGCTGCGGCCAGGACTCGAAAGGCCCACCGCAAAACGCCGTAGGCCTCATCGGTTTCTTCACCTCCACCGTCACCGGGTTGGAGTCGAAGGCCGTTCAAAGCTTCATCACCTTGATGACCCGGCCGGGGCGGCTCACTCGTGCGTATATTGACGGTCAGCGGGTCCGGTATTCGAGCCCCGTTCAGCTGTATCTGTGGTGTACAGCGTTCTTTTTTCTCGTCCAGGCGATCTCCCCCGTCGTCCGCCTGGATACCGACGCCGGCCAAGTCGTGTCGTCCTTGTCCGCGGTCTCCATTGGAACCGAACTTTCTCCCGAAACCCTCCGGCGGTTAGAGGACCAGGGAACAACTCTGCCTGTGTTCGCGGAGCGGTTCGACGCAGCGGTTACCGCATACTTCCCGATTCTGCTCATTGCTCTTGTTGCGGCCGCGGCGTTGATGATGGCGCTTCAGTTCTGGGGGGAGACGGCGCTAACCCATGCCGTGTTCGCCCTCCATTGGGCAGCCTTCTACTTCATGCTGGAGGTGCTTCGCCAGCTCCTCCCGCGCCTTGGCGATTGGGTCACACCGGTCTCGGTCCTGACGACTCTTGTCGCCGTCGGGTATCTCTATGCAGCCATGCGTCTGGTGTACCGGAGAGGCCGAATCGGAACTGTGGTTAGAGCGCTTCTTTCGATCATTGCCTTCGCCGCCCTGTTGGGAACCTGGCTGTGGTCGACCATAGCCCTCGCCGAAAAGATTGCTTGAAGGAGTCAGAGGAAGATGAAAGTGCTTTTGGGAATCATGACGCACGGAATCCTGGGCAACGCCAGGACTGTAGATGTCGGACTCACTTTGCTCCGGGTCATAGTCGGCCTCGCGTTCATGACAATCTTTGAGAAGTTCCTGCCCAGAGACGGCGTATGGGGGCCTCAACAGTGGTTCATCGATGATGTCGCAAACATGGGCTTTCCTCTACCGGTCCTGTTTGCATGGCTTGCGGTGATGTCCGAGTTTTTCGGTGGATTACTCTTGATCCTCGGATGCGCCACCCGCTATTCCGCTCTGTCCAATCTTTTCGTCACAGGCGTTGCGGCGTTTGTGTATCATCAGGCGGACATTGGTGGAAGTGGCTTGACCGCGATGGTGTTCTTCACCATGTGCGCGACTATCATGATTGCCGGCCCGGGCCGTTATAGCATCGATGGCCTGATTGCTCGGTCTCGAGGCGATGCGGAAAAGTCCCCATCCGGAGGGGGTTAACACCTTCTTTTGGAGTTGGCCGTTTTGGCTCAGGGCTGGTGCAGGCTGGGACTGGGACTCGGACAGGTGGTCGCGTCGCGGGGACGGGGACCAAAGCCGCCGCCGGCTCGATGGGAATGAGCTGCGATGCTTGGCAGGCGATGTCCATCCTTACTAAAATCCTATGGGGAATGTCCAGCCAGGCTCGACTGGCCGATTCATGATGAGGTACGCCGATGGATTCGTTTTCGATCACGATGGTGCTTCAAGTACTTGTAGCGCTCGGCCTCCTGAACGTATGGCTCGTTCGAGCTCGGTCGGCCACGTCCTACCGCGGTGGAGAGTCCCGATCACTCAAGGGGGAGTTCTCCGCATATGGGTTGCCCGAAGCAACCTTCTACATCGTGGGGGGTCTGAAAATCTCGGCTGCGATCCTGCTGCTGGCCGGGGTCTGGTATCCGCAGGTCGTGCGCCCGGCCGCCTCCGTCGTGGCCTTGTTGATGGTGGGAGCGCTGGCCATGCACATGAAGGTCAAAGACCCTCTGATGCGGTCCGTACCGGCCCTCCTCATGCTGCTCATGAGCGGCGCCATCATTCTTCTTTGACCGGGGGCCGCTGAACGGCGGCGCGAGCTATGCCCGCGTTCCGCTCGATGCGCGTCCGGCTAGGCCTTCCGCTTGTTCGACAGCAAAATCGCCGTGCCGAAGGCGAGGATCTCGACACCCGCCGTGCCCTTTCCATCGCCTCGGGCCCTGGCCAAAGGCGCCGTCTCGATCCGAACATTGATGATCGTGTCGTACCCGCGAGCATGGGCCACACCCTTCATCCGGATCAGTGCCTCTCGACGGGCTCGTTCCAGCAGCGGCTCGAGCACGCCGAGGTTACCTCCGAAGATCCCCTTGATGCTCGCCGCGACGCGCTTGAAGTAGTCTTGTGAGATGACGACGTTGCCCATCACGAGTTCACATGACTCGACCTTCCAATCCGGCGGAAGGTCTTCGACCGTCACGGCTAGAGTGCCTTTCGAGCCGCTCTCGAGAAGAAGCAGGTTGTCGAGGTGCCGACGCTCGAGGATGCTTCCTGCGATCCAGGCCCCGAGGAACATGACCGGGGCGATGGCGAGACTCAGGAATTCCATGGTTCTACTCCACCGTGACCGCGGTTCCGTAGGCGAACAGCTCAGCGGCGCCTTGCGCCACGCTGCTGGTAGCGAAGCGCACGTTCACGATGGCGTTCGCGCCCATGCCCTCGGCTTGGTAGCTCATGCGCCGGATCGCTTCGCCGCGGGCTTCCGATAGCAGGTCCGTATAGCCCACGAGTTCACCCCCGACCACGTTCTTCAGGCCGGCCATGATGTCCTTGCCGATGTGTTTCGCGCGCACCGTGCTGCCGCTAACCACACCGAAGAACTCGACGATGGTCTTTCCAGGAACCTCCTGCGTATTGCTGATGATCATTTTACCAGCCTCTTATGCTTTGGAGTGGCATGGGCTCGCTAGGCGGTCGATGCCTCCGCCAGTATGGCCCGGATATTGGTTTTACGCAGGTGCAGCTGTGCGTCTTCATTGCCCAGCTTCATGCGTTCGGCTAGGGGCCTAACCGGAGATCAGCCTTTTCGCTCTCGGTAAGGCCCACTTTCACCACATCCTCGCCGGACTCCAGGAATGCCCCGTCCTCTGCCCTTCTGGCCAAAGCCAGTGCTCCCGATGCGCAAGCCGCCCCGGCCCCGGCGAAGATCGGACCCAGAACCACCAGGTTGGACAGGAAGGAGATATCCTCCGTGAGGGCCACGGCCAAGACGAAGACAGTGGACAGCAAGAGGCCCCCAACGGCGCCCCAACCCGCAAAGCGGGGGAGAGACATCTGATCAAATCTGCGACGGCCCTCCAGAAGTCCCACAACACCGGAGAAGGTGACCCCAGCGACAAAGCCGAACGCACCAAAACCGAGTGGATACGGGACGTCGGCACCGGTGCTACCGGTTGTTAGCAGAAACCCGAGCATGATGACCATGCCCGCCCCGAACCAGGCCAGTCCCCAGGCCAGGCCCATCCCGAGGGCACCTCTCACGCGCCTCATCCACCTGTTCATTGCTACCTCCATATGGGCAAGCGTCCCGCCCACCTTCCTACCTGAACCCAAACATCACCGGAAACACCACTACAACCACCACCGCCCAGACCAGGTAGGCCGGGAGGAAGCTCGTTTGCCATCGTTCCATTGACCCGAACCCCCTCCGGCCTCTCAGGAAATGCCCGTAGAGGAGGGCAGCCCCACCCAGATTGACCAGCAGGATCAGGTTCTCGCCAAGGGCGGCCACTCTGTTCGGGGTGAAGCCGAACTCGGTTATCCGCGCCAGGATGGCCCAGAGGGCTATGGCGTCGACAAGGAGGGCGCACACAACCAGGAGAAACTGGAGCTTGTCGAAGAGGCCGGGCTCCGCGTTGGGGTCCCGGGCGGAGATGCTGTACAGGTGCAGGCCCACCACCACCAACAGGAGGAGGTCGAAGGCGATGAGGACTTCCCTTTCGATATTGATTCCGCTTCCCGTCCACGCCACGGTGCCCAGAAACGCCAGGAGCAAGAGGGTGAAAAGGGGAGTGAAGATCATGGTGAGGACCGGGGCCATGTTCTCGATGACGCTTTGCTTGGCCTCCACCAGCCATCCGGCGATGATGACGGCTCCCACTGCCCCGCAAGGGAGGATCCAGAGAGTCACCAGCGGCTCGGCGTCCATACCCGCGGCCTCGAAGAGGAGCATGGTGATGCCCATCAAGACCCCGCCGCCGAGGGCGATGAGGACGTAATAGATAAACCATTCGCCGCTGAAGCGGACGAAGTTCATACGCTGTCGGGATTCACGCCATCGGCCCCCGACGTATGCCAGGCCCGCGACAAGCCAAAGAGCCATGGGGAGGTGCAGGATGGCCAGAATCTGCGTGTCGCCCTGATGCACGAAGGGCATCAGGTTCATCACCAGTGCCGCAGCCAAGAAGGACCCGGCCAGCCCGGCTATCCAACCCATTCCCAGCGCCCGTTTCCAGGCCAGGAAAGCCGCCAGGAAGGGGAGGACAAAGAAGCTCAGATTCCGGACATAGAAGATGGTGTCCATCTCCCCGTCCCAGCTGATTCCAAAAAGCTCGGGTGTCTTGATGCTTACCCCTGCGGCCACGGCCAGGCCGACGGCCACCGTGGCTTCCCGATTCCACTCGCTCCTGCTCGTTCCCGGGGTCACCACCAACCGCTTCCAGAGCCGTTCGGAGTATTCGCGGGCGTACTCCTGGGAGAGGGTGTCCAGATCTCCAATGCGCTTTACCGCAATGAGGAAGGCCTCCTCTTCGTCCAGGCCGGAAGCCTGGAGGTCGGCGACCTGGGTTCGCAGGTGGTCTTCGAGCTCGTCTACATCTGCGGCGTGAATAGCCTGTCGTCGGCTCACAAAGGCACGCCATTCGACGATACGTTCTTCTAACACTCCACGCCTCCTACGTTAGCGCTCAGATCCCCTGTGGGACCGCTTGGAACCGGTGAAAAGATGTGCCTCGAAGGGTGGCCGTGACGACTTTCCACTGCCGCCGTTGATCCGCCAACTCATCCCTGCCTCGTTTGGTGAGGCGGTAATACTTCCTCCGTCGCCCCGAGTCCGATTTACCCCAGGTGGCCTCTACGTACCCGGCCCGTTCCAGGCGGTGAAGAACCGGGTACAACATTCCGTCCGTCCACTTCAGCTCCCCGTCGGATAGGCCCTCCACTCGCTTGATAATGGCATAACCGTAGCTCTCTCCTTCACTGAGAATGGCCAGGACGAGGGGGGTGGCCGAGGCGGCCACGAGGTCCTTTCCGATGCTCATGGCAGCGGAAAACCTTGGCCTTGAGAGAGGATCGCATTATACATAGAACCATTATACATAAGACCTCTATGTATATGCAAGCTAATTCCACGATCAGACCGGGGTCAGGCTCGCGGGTGTTCGATGAGAATTGACATCGTCGTCGTCTACGTTCAGCGGTATCAACGCGGACATGAGAAAAACTTCGTGCCTCCACTCACGGGTATTCATCTCGCTGCCCTAACCCCGCCGGAACATTCGGTCAGGGTACTTCACCAACAGATCGAGCCTCCGGACCTCGACACGGATGCCGATCTCGTGGCGCTCAGCTTTTTCAGCGGATTCGCCCGCGAGGCTTATGAGCTTGCTGAACGGTACCGATCGCGGGGAAAGATCGTGGTCGGTGGCGGGCCCCATGTCACGTTCTCAAAGGAAGAAGCACTAGGTCACTTCGATGCAGTTTTGGTGGGGGAGGCCGAGTCCGCGTGGGCTGATCTGATTCGAGATGCCGATCAAGGGAACCTCCAACGGGTCTACGTCGGGACGACTCTCCCTCTCGACTCCGTCCCGACCCCTCGCTACGACCTGCTTCCCCGGGGGTTCTTTGTGCCGCGAGTTGTCCAGGCGACTCGCGGATGTCCGTTCACGTGCTCCTTCTGTACGGTGCCCGTCCTGAACCCCGGTTTCCGAACGAGGCCGGTGGAGCGCGTTATGGCTGACGTGGCATACGACGAATTCAAGCATTGGTGGCAGCGAAAGATCGTGTGGTTCTGGGACGATAACCTGACCATCGATCGGAGGTACGCCCGAGAGCTCTTGAGTCGCCTGGTTCCATTCCGGAAATGGTGGCTTACGCAGGCGAGCATGGACATCTCAAAAGACCCGTCGCTCTTGGATTTGATGAAGCGTTCCGGGTGTATCGGAGTGTTTTTCGGGATCGAATCCTTCGGGGTAGAGTCGCTGAAGGACGCCCACAAGCAGCAGAACAAGGCAGAGAGGTACAAGGAGCGGATAGCAGCACTTCACGCTCGAGGGATATGCGTAATGGCCGGCTTCATCTCGGGCTTCGACGGGGACTCTCCCGCCTCGATCAAGGCGATGGCCCATGAACTCTACGAGGCGGGAGTCGATGTGCCGTTTCTCAGCATTCTCACGCCTTTTCCAGGGACGGCGGCTTACCAGAAGTTGGGGGATGAAGGCAGGCTCCTTCGTGAGAGGGGGTGGGATTACTACAACGGCTATAACGTCACCTTCGAACCGAAGCAGATGTCTCCGGCGGAGCTTTTGAAGGCCCATCGAGAGCTTTGGAATGAGGCGTTCTCGCTGAAATACACCTTTCTCCGGATTGTACGAAGCGCTCGATACCTGCGATGGGGAGCGTTCTTGATGTGTGCGTTGATGAATTCGTTCTACTGTTTCAAAAGATTTAGGGGCAATGAGCCGAGGGCCCTGGCGGAGCCCATGGGAGTGGGACATCCTTTGGCCCACCCGGCGCCTCCGGTTTGTCAACCAAACGTGGTTACCACTCCCGCCGCCGTCCGCGGATAGGCGCGTCCTCTGCCTCGGTCCAGGAGTGCGCTTACGCGCAAAGGTCGGTAGACTGATGAGGACCACCGGTACGGAGGCGTTGATGACTACCTTTGAGTTTGTGACCGTCCTCTTATCCATCGTTGTTGGCCTCGGCCTTACCCGACTCCTGAGTGGGATTGGGCGGGCGCTGGAACTCGCCCGGACCCTCCGGTTCTACTGGGTCCAGGGGGTTTGGGTGCTGAACATCGCCCTCGCATTGGTGGTGTTCTGGTGGGCGACCCTATATGGTCATGTGGAGGCCGAGGTCTGGGCATTCTCCAATTTTTCGCTTCTGCTTCTCTACTCTGTGCTGCTCTACCTCCAGGCGGTGGTCATTGTCCCGGCCGACCTCACGAAAAGCACCGATCTGGAAGCGCACTTCTTCTTGATGAGACCGTGGTTCTTCTCGCTCGGGATGTTGGTTCCCATGGCCGAGCTCGGGGACACGTATCTCCACGGTGGTCTTGAACGCATCTGGGGCTTCGGCCCCTTCTACGTCCTCCTGTCGGTCTCCGGGATCATCATGAGCGCAATCGCGCTGCGCACCACGAACAGACGGTTTCATGGGGCGTGGTGTGTCCTCTATTTCCTCGGCCTGTCTTCCTGGATTCTGGCCCGATTCTCGGCCATCGGTTGACGGGCCGGTCCGCGGCGACTGGACGGACTTACCCCGATACGGCCGCACCATGAGGCCTATCAGGTGTACTGACTCAGATTCCAAGCCATAAGAGCCGGATCAAGCACGGGAACAGGGACCGGGATACGGACTACCCGTCAGATCCGGAAAGAGGAGTCGTTGGAAAGCAAGGAAAGAAGAACGGAGGAGATACCATGTGGCGCATATCTGCAATCCTGCTCGTGGCGGCTCTTGGTTCGACCACGGGCGTTGCTCTTCTATGGGCAGAGCCAGATGAAGGCGGGAGCGGACCAGCCGCGGCCACCCAAATGCGCATCGAGACGGCCAGCATCTTCGTGGACGATCAGGCGGCCGCTCTCCGTTTCTACACCGAGGTACTCGGGTTCACGAAGAAGGATGATATTCCGCTGGGAGAGTACAGTTGGTTGACAGTGACTTCACCTGCTGGAGCGGTTGGGGTAGAACTGCTTCTTGAACCTAACGCCCATCCGGCTGCTGCAACTTTCCAAAAAGCCATTTTTGAGGACGGCATCCCAGCTACGGTCTTTTATGTTTCTGACCTCCGGGCGGAATACGAACGGCTGGTGAAAGCCGGGGTCAAGTTTACTTCCGAACCCATAGAGACGGACCAAGGCTGGCAGGCTGTCTTCGACGATACCTGCGGCAACCTCATCATGTTGTTTCAGCGGTAGTCGTTCAGGTTTAGGAGAAAACTGTCTCTACACTGCGTCTTTCTTGACACTTAACCAACGTCCAATACTAATTGAGTCGGACCGTAGTAAAGGGGCCACTCGGATAATACCCCAAACAATCTGAAGTATCGATGCGGCGTGAAGCTGGTGTGTCGGTGTGTGCTGAGCGTGCCCGCCATCGTCTTGGAAGACAGGGCTAAACGGTGAAAAAACAGAAAGGAAAGCGAACCGTCTGGGGGATCCTGGGGATCTACGTCGTGGGATCGTGGATCTGTCTGCAGGTCGTGGATGTTCTTGGTCAGAACCTTCCGCTACCCAGTTGGGCCTTCTCCCTCACTCTGGTCCTTTTGGTTCTAGGAGCGCCGGTGACTGCGGCTACGGCGTATCTGCAGAGCCGCCGTCAGGAGGACCCAGGAACCGATGGTCCCGCGAGCGGGCTCGATCACAAGTTCTTCACCTGGCGGACCGTTCTCCTGGGTGGAATCGGGGCTTTAGCCATCTGGGGAGTTGCTGTCACCGGGTGGCTGCTGGTGGGTGCCGACCAACCCACCGAAGGGGAGATCCTCGCCGCCGTCGACCAAATCGACAGCCTCACCGCCGGATCTCATTTCTCTCAGGCCTATGAACTCGTTGAAGATCTCGATGGGAGGATCCGGGACGATTCGGTCCGGGCTGATCTGTGGGCGCGTGTTTCCCAACCGGTGACGATCGAAACCAACCCCGAGGGGGCCTTGGTCCGCCGTCGTGATTTTGCCCCAGCTGGGGCTGAGTGGGTGGATCTGGGGCGTACTCCATTGACGGTCGAGCGGTATCCTTTCGGCCAAGCCCGGGTTCGCTTCGAACTGGAAGGATACACCTCAAGGGAATTCGCCTGGCTTCCCGGTGAGCTTGCGGCACAGGGGCCTGTCGATCTCCTGCCCGAGGGGTCTCTTCCGCCGGGAATGGTCCCGGTGCGAGGGGAAGCCGGATCGGAGGGCTACGGCCTCTTCGTACCCGGCCTCGAACAGGTGGAAAACCTGAGCCTCGGCGAGTTCCTGATGGCCGAGACTGAAGTCACGAACCGCGAATATGCGCTCTTTGTTCAGGCGGGCGGGTACACGGATCCGAGCTGCTGGGAGCACCCGTTTGTGGAGAATGGCATCCAGCTCAGTTTCGACGAGGCCATGGCTCAGTTCACCGACGCCACGGGGCGCCCCGGGCCGGCCAGTTGGGATGCCGGCACTTACCCGCCCGAAACAGGGGATTTTCCAATAGGTGGTGTAAGCTGGTACGAAGCAGCTGCCTATGCATGCTTCACCGGCAAATCGCTTCCAACGGTCTATCATTGGTACGCAGCGGCGAACCCCTTCAGCAGCCACCATGTGGTTCCCCTGAGCAACTACGGGAACGGACCTGATCCCGTCAGAGAGAATGAGGGAGTGAGCCGGGATGGGATCTACGATCTTGCGGGCAATGTCCGGGAGTGGGTTCAAAACGCCAACGGGGAGAGTCGGTTTATCCTGGGGGGCGGTTGGTCGGACCAGCAATACGCTTTTAATGACGCCGTGACGGCTCCGGCCTTCGATCGGTCCCCCTTGAACGGCATCCGTCTGGTCCAGTACCTGGACTCGACCAATGTCATGGCCGCGGGAGCGCCCCTTGAACTGGCTTTCCGGGACTACCAGGCGGAGACGCCGGTATCCGACGAGGTTTTTGAAGCGTTCCGCCAAGCCTACTCCTATGACGACACCCCCCTCAACGCCCGGGTCGTCAGCTCCGATACAACCGATTCTTGGATTCGCGAACGGATCGACATGGATGCCGGGTACGGTGGGGAGACGCTAACCACCTTCCTCTTTATCCCGAAGGGCTCGAACGGGCCCCATCAGACTGTCGTGTACTTCCCTGGCTCAGGCGTGATCTATCGAAGGTCATTTGCCGATGTGAATGCCGGGGCCTTCGAATTCCTACTGCGAAGCGGACGGGCCGTGGCATTTCCTGTCTTCAAAGGGACGTTCGAACGGGGTACGGAGTTGGGCTCCGATATCCAGGACGAGAGTAACCTGTGGCGCGACCATATGATCGCGTGGGCAACAGACCTGAGACGGACTGTCGATTATCTGGAAGCGCGGGACGAGTTCGATCTGGATCGATTGGGCTACCTGGGGATTAGCTGGGGAGGGGCCGTGGCCCCAGTGATGTTGGCCCTGGAAAACCGGATTCGGGCTTCTGTGATCATCGTGGGTGGCCTCCTGATGCAGAAGGCGCAGGGGATGGCCGATCCGTTCCACTTCCTTCCGAGAGTTTCGCAGCCCACGGTGATGATTAATGCCCGGTTCGATTCGTTTTACCCTTTGGAGACTTCCGGTCGCCCGCTCTTCGATAATCTCGGTACGCCAGAAGACCAGCGGAAGCTGGTCGTGATCGATGCAAACCATGGTGTCCTTTCCTACGCCAGAAACCAGGTAGTCGGAGAGGCCCTTAGCTGGTTCGACCAGTACCTGGGGCCGGTAAGGTGAGGACGAGAAGCCACCTTGTCACAGTTGCATGACCAAAAACCACCATTGAACAGGGGAGGAAACCGATGAGTTCCATCAAAGAAACCGCCGCGCAGTTTTTTGACGCCTGCGAGACAGGCAAGGGCTGGGATGCTTGCGAGCAGTTCTGCCACTCCGACGCCTCCTTTGCAGCCCAAGCTGATGCCTTCGAGGGGATCGAGACGATTCAGGGGTACACGGAAGCCATGAAAGGCCTCATAGCAGGCCCCCTTCCGGACGCCGGCTATGATCTAAAGTCCTTCACCGTGGACGAGGAACGTGGGCACGTGTGTGGCTATGCGGTCTTCAAGGGGACCCACACGGGAGAGGGTGGACCGATCGAGCCTAGCGGGAAAAAAGTCGAAACGGATTACGTCTATGTCATGGAGTTCGAAGGAGATCGGATCCGGCACATGACGAAGATCTGGAATGACGGGTTCGCTATGCGCCAACTCGGTTGGGGATAGGAGGTTCTCACGGATGTCTGGATCAGACCAAGCCGTCTACTATCTGGAGATCGTTTGACCGGAACCAAGGACGGCAGCTGATTTCTACGCAAAAGCATACGGCTGGGAGTTCGCGGAGGAAGCGCCGGAACTTGGGAATGCGTTCGTTGCGAGCCTGCCGAACGGGATCCAACAGGGGCTTTGGCAGCTTTGACGGTTCAGGTCTGGCGAGCGTTGCCAGAGGCCCCGCCTAGCGGAGGGTTCCATGGGGACGTTTGAATATGTGATGGTCCTCGTGTCGATCGTCGTCGGATTGGCCATCACACACATTCTCGCTGCCGCCGGTGCGACGGTCCATCGCTTACGTGGGCACGGGGACCCTATCCGGTTGGACCCGGTCTTCCTGCTCTGGGCGGGGTGGGTCCTGACCATGCTGGTGTCCTTCTGGTGGTGGGAATTCAGGCTCCAGGAGATTCAGATCAACTGGACCTTCGGCCTCTACCTCTTTCTGATCACGTATGCGATTGTACTCTTCCTCCTCACCGTTGTCCTGACCCCACATCGGATGGCAGACGTGAAGGACAGCTATGATTACTTCATGGAGGGACGCAGGTGGTTCTTGGGGGGGGTCTCTTCCTGCTGGCTCTTGATGTAGGGGACACGCTGCTGAAATGGGCGAACTGGGCCCTTCGCCCGGCTTACCTAATCCAGCAGTCGATTCTGGTTCTGTCGTGTCTGGTCGGCATGATTACGGAGAAACGATGGGTTCAGGTCATCGCTGCTGCGGCCGCTTTCACGTCGATGCTGGTCTACATGTTCCGGGAGATGGGGATCCTGTAGGGAGCGGGGTGTTGATCTCCCTCAGTGTTCCCGCTTTTTCGTCTTGATGAGGATTACGCCGTTGGCCCCACGGGCCCCGTAAATGGCCGTCGACCCGGCATCTTTCAGGATCGTGATCGACTCGATGGTGTTGGGATTGATGTCCGGTGGCCCGACGGTGGCGGGGAGGGCAGTTCCGTCGATCACCCAAAGTGGTTGCTGACCGGCTTGGAAGGTGTTTTGGCCCCGAATCTGTACAGAGAAGGTTCCACCGGGTCCTTGAATGACTCTCACACCCGGTTGGGCCATCAGCAGCTCGGCCAGTGTCTTGGACCTTGTCTTTTGCTCCTCCTGGGCGTCCACCGTGGCAACCGATCCGATGACCGCCTCCCGGTCGACCTCCCCGTAGCCGATGTCGACCGAATCGTCATCAGAGGTTTTCCCTCCTTCGGGGAGCCCTCCGGTGGCGCAGGCGGCGAGGAAGAACAAGGCAAGCCCGCTGAGGAGCCAGGCTCGAGACTGACCCAGGCTGGACCCAATGGTCTTTTTCATCGTATCAACTCCTTGTTCTTGGTGCGGCACCCTACGCGGGCGCGTTCTGCACTTTAACCTAAGTATGCGATACCGCGGTAGTGTGTTCCTTCTGAGCTTTCGGGAGGGTACATATGTCCCACACAGAATTCGATGCCCGGACGGCAGTAATACGAGCTGTTGGCGGTGTTCCGGCCCTTGGCCTGGTCTTCTGTCTGACGGTTCTCTTGAGCTGTTCCTCCGCCGCTCCACCGGCGACTTCGACTCCGACCGGTGACTGGCTGGGCGAGACCGGGTTCGCCGATCGAGACTCCTGGCCGTCGGCACTCCTCCACATGGACCGGAAGGAAATCGCCTCCGCGAACAGCCTCTCAGGCGTGTTGGCGGGGTTGGAGGGCCTGGCGATTCACACCCCTGGTTCCGGTAGCTTCGGCATCGAACAGGTCCAGCCCGACGGAGAAGGGGCGTGCCGGGTTCACGTGTACATGAACGGGAATAGAACCTCCCCCCATCCGGTTGGTGGCCGTTCGAGATTGGATGACGTGTTTCCAATGCGAGCAATCCAAGGCCTCGAATACCATGTTGGATCCGAAGGTCCAGTGTTCGAAGAAGACGAGTGCGGAAGCCTGCTCTTTTGGAGCGAAGAGATGCGGACGCACCAAGACAGGCCTTTTCGGGGAACGATTGAGGGGACGGTCCTGAGTTCTTCGCCGGATTCGGTGATCCGGGTGGAGCTCGAGCCAACGGGAGCACGAGGCGTCCCCGGACCAGAGGGGGGGTTCTCTTTCCCGGACCTCCTTCCGGGGGAATACGAGTTGGTCTTCTTCACTCGATCCGAGGCGATCGCACGCGCGACCTTGCGGGTTTTTGCTTTCCAGGGATCCCGCCTTGATCTGGAGATCGGCAAGGAAGGGCGGAGGCGCTGATCTCCTGGAGGCTCTCCCCTAGCCAGGGTTTGACCTTGGCTCAAACGCCTCCAGAGCCTCCGCCCAGTCGGCCAGTTCTCGGTGCCCCTTGGGTGAGAGTTCGTAGTAACCGGTTTTCACACGATCGAACCAGCCGTAATGGTTGTCTCGTAGGATTTGGCCTGCCCTTTGAACGTCCGTGCACTCCCGAACATGACTGACCTTCATGACGCCTGATTCGGCCAGTTCCCGGGCACATCGCAGGACGTCTTGACGGTAAGCGGTCAATCGTTTTTGTGACGGCGAGCCCCCGGTCTCTGGATCTCCGATGCGCTCGGTGAACTCCTTGAGGAGGCGATCGCGGCGGGTTTTGCTCGAGCGGGGTTTATAGGGAGCTGGGTCGAGGACCGGTACCACGTTTCCCCGGGACGAAACCGTGAGAAGCCCCAAACCCAGTCGCCGCAGGAGACTCTTGATCTGCCTTTGATGGGACCGCCACGATGCGCTGTATCCCTTTCCGACGCGAAACGCGATGTAGACG
>JABDNZ010000002.1 GCA_013043565.1 Gemmatimonadota bacterium
GAACCAGGTCCAGAATCTGGCTTTTTCGAGAAAGGCCCGAGGACCCGATCGGGATCGAAGGCCAGATCCCACTGGGAGGGTCGGATGTTTGGAGACGTCTTCCGGTCCCGGACCCTCTGGAGTTTTCCGGAGGCCAGCTGAGACGGGCATTGGAGGACCGGGGCATCAAAATAGCCGGCGAGGTGGTCACGGTGAGGGAGGCCTCTCTGTCTCCGCTCTCCAACGACTCCTCGGTGGCCGGATTGGATGGGCAAGCCCCACCCCGGATTCTCGCGATTCAAGACTCCCCGCCGCTCCTGGATCTCCTCCGGATCATCAACAAGGAGAGCAATAACTTTTTCGCCGAATCGGTGCTGAAAACCCTGGGCCGGGTGGTGAACGGTGACGGTTCCTTCTCTGGGGGAAGCCGGGCCGTGGAGACCTTCCTTACGGACGTGGTCGGGGTGTCCCCTGCGGAGTTCCTGGTGAAGGACGGATCAGGGCTCTCCGCGAAGAACCAAGCATCTCCGGTCGTTTTCGTGCAGACGCTGGCCTACATGGCATCGACCCCCTACTGGGCTGAATTCTTGGGTACCCTTCCCGAAGCAGGAGTGAGAAGGGAGCTGGGTAGGATGTATCGGAGCCCAGCCGCAGGGAACCTGAGGGCAAAAACGGGAACGATGGACGGCGTGTCGGCCCTATCTGGGCTTGTCCGAACCCCATCGGGGGAGAGGGTCCTGTTCAGTATCCTGTCGAATGAGGTGGCCTCGGAGTACCGGGCCAAAAGGGCCGAAGACCGGTTGGGGATTAGACTGGCTTCTCTCACCCGTCCCTCGGGGGACTGACGCCCCCCTCTACCTCATGCAGCCCTCCCCGTCGCAGACCTGAGTCTGCGCTTCAACTCCGACTCGGCCATCGTCTTGAGCGTTCGCTCGGCGGTCCTTCGACTGTTCCATCTTATGTCTTCCAACTCCACTTCCCGATCCTGCGCCCCGTCGTCGGGGGTCATCACGAAGGAGAAGCGTCCTTTGTAGTCGTCACCGATTCGCTCTTTCACGGAGGCCATCCAGATGACCCCGCCTTCATCCTGAAATCTCCTCATTCTTTACCTCGCCGGTGTCAGAATCCGCTTACTCCGAGGGCTTGGCAGCCGACCTGGTGAAAAGGTCGCCGAGCTCCTCCTCAGTCATCGCCATCAACTCCCGAGTGCCCTCCTCGGGAGAACGTACCTTCATCATGGTCTCTCGGGGAGCCTCCGCCCCCTCCTGGACCACAAAGATCGCCACGACGGTTCCCCAGGACTCTCTTCCTACTACCACGTCCCACCTATTCCCGCCGTCATCCCTGAAGACTCGCAAGCCGGTCCCCTTTCTTCGATGGCCTCTCACCATTTTACATGGGCCCGTTACCCTTCGGGGACGGGTTGGTGCCTCGCCGGGCCCGACCGATCCAGGATCAAGCGCAATCGCGCCTTGAGCTACCCAAGCCGGTGAATGTCAAAAACCGGTTGAAGACAAAGCCTAGCCCTCCCCCTTCCCTTATCGCCGTGGGTGTCGCGCCCGTGTAGAGCTTCAAAGCCCTTCTGAAAGCAGCGCCCGAAGAGTACTCTAACTGCCGCCCCACACTCTCTCCGGTCCGGCCTGGCTCCTCCAGCCAGTGGCTTGCATGGAAGAGCCTGACCCAGAGGAGGAAATGTCCCAACGAAGGCAATCCAACCCGCTTGAAGCACTCACTGAGATAGGGTCGGGTGAGTCCGACCTCGTCAGCGACCTCCTCGGCCGACCAGCGACGATGGACCGAGTCCATCGCGAGGAAAGCGATTTTCCCCTCCCTGCGGGGCAAAAGGGGGCTTAATCCTCTCATGACCAGGGACGTAGCTCCATCCTCCCCCGCCCTGGCCACGGCTCGGGTCAACCCATGCCCCATCTCCTGAATGGGAAGTACCTCCAGGCCCCGGATTCCAGCCTTGCCCAGACGGAAGAGCGTGAAGGGATCACCCCTCATTTCCAGTATCAGAACAAGGCCGAGGTGTGGGTACTGACTGCGCAGCCCCGCCAGAGCTCCTTCGATGGATAAAAAGCCCGGCATAGCCACCAGGTCGATGACGGCGCCGGTGACCGGTCTCTCCCGAATCACACGATTGAGTCCTCCCCAGGACCGGCCGAAAGCAAGGGAATGCAGCGGTACGAGGGACTCCCCAACTCGAAGCTCGTGCCGCCGATCCCTGGCCAAAACGGCTAGAAGAGCCATAATACCTTCGGAAAAGATATACCCTGGTCGGGAAATGAGTGGGCGGACCCGGTAAAGGCCGCCCAACGTTACTCCTAACCAATCAGAAACCGCTTACATCGGCAACCCATTTTCGAAGAAAGCGACGGAGAATCCAATGAAGAAGGCACGTCTGTTTCTGACCGCTGTTCTGGCCACGGTGGCTTTGGCAGCCGCCGCTTGCTCCTCCCCCACGGGCCCGGACCACACTTTGGGTTCCGGGAACCATACGCTCGGGTCTGGAAACCATACCCTTGGATCCGGCAACCATACCCTAGGGTCAGGGAACTAGCCGGGCCTTCCAGCACCTACGAGGGTCTCACGCAAGTCCCTGAGACCCTCTCTGACGCCGAGGAGGTCCTGAGAAAGGGCATCCTGGGCGGTGGGCACGACGATCGGAGCGGGTGCGCTGCTCTCCAGAGCCGCCTCCGCATCGAATACGAGCTTGTTCAAGCCGTGTTCTTCTGCAAAAGCCAGGGCCTGCATTAGCCAGGTCCTGGCCTCTCCTTCTATTCCCAATGCTCGGCAGGACAATCCCCGGTAGTAGAGAACCTGCCCGCGGTACACGGGTGAAACTCGTTGCCACCCCATAGCATCCAACTTCTTGCGATAGAGGTCGTGCCGAGCTTGGTCCCCTTTCAAGGCTGCAACAAAAGCCAACGCGTCGAAGCACAGAACCTGGGCCTCCAACCCTTCAACCTGCTCGGAAACCACGAGGTAAGCGTCCCACGCCGCCGGCAACTCCCCTTTCTCCCTCAGGACCCCCGCCAGATCGAAAAGCGCTCTGAATCGCCCGTCACGGGAGTCATAGTTCTGGACAGCCATCCAGCCATGTCGAATAGCCGAGGGAAGGTCACCCCTCAACTTCTCCACCGTCATCAAATCATGATGGCCGATGGCCTTGGCGTACCGGCTTCCGGTCTTCCGCCCTAGGTCCAGGACTTCTTCTAGGATCTCCCGGGCCCGGGGGAGATTCCCACGGTCCCGATGGGCATTCGCCAAGCCATCCATGACTGCCGCCAGCTGCTCCGGCGGGCCCGCTTCCTCGGCGATGTCCCGAGC
Organism: Gemmatimonadota bacterium; assembly: GCA_013043565.1. Lineage (GTDB taxonomy): Bacteria > Gemmatimonadota > Gemmatimonadetes > Longimicrobiales > Gaopeijiaceae > JABDNZ01. The sequence goes on from JABDNZ010000002.1 coordinate 3,310, forward strand.
GACCTCGTACCACCGGAAGGCCTCCGACCACCTGGCCTTCGTGCGATAAACCTTCCCGAGATACCGAGCGGCATCGGCGGCTTGCCGGGAAGAACCCATTTGCCTGGCCAGTTGATAGGCCAGGGAGAGGATCTCCTGGGCGCCGTTCAGATGGCCCTGTCCTTCCACGATCCTTCCCCATTCGAGGACGGCCGCCGTCAGTTCCTCGAAATCGAATGAGGTGGAAGCCATGAGGATCCGATCCCAGATTCTCTCCTCGGCATCGGAAGGCCGAACTCTTTCCACCTCCAACCGGAGTGAACGGACCTGTTGCTCCAAGGACCCGGGGTCCGCCACGAGATCGTCTTCGACCAAGCCCCTGATCACCCTGGCAACGAGGAACCGGTCGCCGATCTTGCGACTCACCGCATCACCCTTCTCCCGACCCTCCAGATCCTTGAGGACCGGCCAAGCGGAAAAGTGCTCCGACTCCGATGGACCGCCGGCCGGGGCCTTCCGAAGTGAAGTCTGCCCAAGGA
>JABDNZ010000003.1 GCA_013043565.1 Gemmatimonadota bacterium
GTTCATTCGACTTGAGGAGTTCGCTACTTACGGCGGTGCCCAGGGGATCTGGGCCCCCTACTACACTCTCCACAAGATCATGGCAGGGCTCATCGACGCCCACGTGCACACCGGAAACCGGCGGGCGTTGGCTGTCCTCACCGGAATCGGTGACTGGGTGTGGAGCCGTCTGGAGCCTCTCCGCCAGGAACAGCTGGACCGGATGTGGGACATCTACATCGCCGGCGAATACGGGGGCGTGAACGAGAGCCTGGCCTATCTCCACGCCCTCCAACCCGACAAGCCGGAATATGTGGATGCGGCAAAACGGTTCGTGAACAACAATGTCTACGGACCCACCGTGGCGAACGAGGACGCGTTGGACGGTCGGCACGCGAACCAGCACATCCCCCAGTTCACCGGTTATCTCCGAACCTACGAGCAGGGGCACGAGGAGGACTTCCTCCTGGCTGCCAGGAATTTCTGGGACATGATCGTGCCCCACCGGATCTACAGCCACGGCGGGGTGGGCGTGGGTGAGATGATCAGGGAGAGGGGGGTCGTGGCCGGTTCTCTCTTCCATGACAGAAACCACGCAGAGACCTGTCCCCTCTACAACATGCTGAAGCTCAGCAGGAATCTCTTCTTCCACGATCCTGATCCGAAGTACATGAACTACTACGAAACAGGCCTCTTTAACCAGATGGTGGGATCGAGGCGGGATTCGGACAGTTCCGAGAGCCCCGAGGTCACCTACTTCGTCCCGGTTCAACCCGGACAACAGCGGAGCTACGGGAACGTTGGAACCTGCTGCGGCGGCACGGGAATGGAGAACCACACCAAGTATCAGGACTCCATCTACTTCCGGTCCGTAGACGACGAGATCCTTTACGTGAATCTCTACATCGCCTCCACCCTGGAATGGCCGCAAAAGAGCTTCACCATCACCCAGGCGACCCAGTATCCGTTCGAGGGGGCGACCACCCTCACGGTGGATGGAGACGGCCCCCTGGACATAAAGCTTCGGGTGCCTGAATGGGTCCGGAAGGGGTACTTCGTCAGCATCAATGGAGTGCCCCAGGAGATGGACGCGAACCCGGGAACCTATCTGACCCTGAGCCGGCGGTGGACCTCCGGGGACACCATCGAGATCTCGATGCCATTCAGCTTCAGAGCTGAGCCGGCGATCGACGACCCCACCGTCCAGTCTCTGTACTATGGACCGACCCTCATGGCTGTCCAGGCCGGGCCCGCGGGAGAAGATCTGGAATCGGGTCTCCTGGAAATGGGCTTTTACCGCCACATGAAGCTGGACGGCGACCTTCACATGACGGAACTGGACAGCGGCATGGTGGGGGCCATCACTCCATCCGACAGGCCCATGCACTTCTCGACCGCCGGTCTGACTCTGGCTCCCTTCCATGTCTCCGACCCGGTGCCCCCTGGCTGGGAGCCCCCCGAACCAGATCCGGACTCTCCATTCCGGGGACGGGGCCGCCGGAGCCCGCCCACAACACCCTATCACCTCTACTTCCGGCGGCACGAGCCCTCGATCGTTTTCGGCTCACAGGACTCGGGGGTCCCCAACGCTCAGGGAACGCGGGGCGAAGCCTTCCTCGACTCTGTTTGGGCGGGGGCGCCTTTCAGCGAGCATTCCAGCTTCCTGTCCACGGTGGAAAGGCTCGCTGCCGAATGGGAGGGATCAGGTGCTTTCTCCGAGTCCGAGGCCGGCTCCATCGTGGAGGCCGCCCGGAGAGCGGAAGAGGAGATGGCCCTTTGATCCGCATGGGAACGTTCCTCCTATTGGGGGCGCTTTTGACCCCGACACTTGCAGGAGGTCAGGACAATCCCCGCCGCACGCGGCAGGCCAGCGCCGACACCATCCCGACGTTGGGCTTGGAGGCGGGGGTCTCCACGTACGAAACGCCCACATTCGAGTTATCCCTGGTCAACGCATCCCAGACCGTGGCGGGGCTAAAGCCCAAAGGGGAGGATGGGTTCGATTTCACCCCTGCTGATTGGCTCGAGCGCCGAAACCGGAACCGGTTTTTCCATCTCGGCGATCTGACGCTCCAGCTCCGAGCCGAGGGAGCCCAAGAGTGGAAAGCCTTCTCCACCGCTGCGGTCCGAAGGCCTGTCGAGGCCGTAGAGGTCTCGGGTAGCACCCTGGCGGCTGCCAACCTCGCGCCGACTCTCCCCGAGGACATTCCCCTGGAAGTTTTCCGCTATTGGGAGGAATCGGACGGGCACTTGGTCCTTCGCTTCGAGCTGCGAAATCGATCCGAAGGACCTGTGGAGATCGGCGCTTTGGGGATTCCCATGATCTTCAACAACATCCTCCAGGATCGGTCTCTGGATGAAGCCCACGCGGTGTCTTCGTTCTCCGATCCGTATATCGGCCAGGACGCAGGGTACCTCCAGGTGGCTCGTCTCACGGGCCTTGGGGCCACCCTCCTGGTGGTGCCCCTGGATGGGACGCCCATGGAAGCCTACAACCCCCTCCTATCAGATCCCACCAGAAGGGGAATCACCTTCGAGGGCTTCTTCGAGTGGTTGGCCCACAGCAAGGCTCTGGCCGAAACGGAGTGGGCCGAAGCGGAGCCGTGGAACCCTCCCACGGCTTCCACTCTTGCCCCCGGGGAAAGACGGTCTTTCGGGGTGAGGTTCCTGGTCGCGCCAGGTGTTCGGAACATCGAACAAACCCTCATCGAGAACGGGCACCCGGTTGCCGTGGGGGCCCCGGGGTACGTCCTGCCCACGGACGTCGAGGGCCGTCTGTTCTTGAAGTCCGGGAGCGCCGTACAGAACCTCGAGGTGCAGCCGGCCGGGGCTCTCACCGTCACCTCCAGAAGAGACACCGAGGGTGGGTGGAAAGCCTTTGATGTAACGGGCCACAAGTGGGGACGGGCCCGCCTCACGGTGAGCTACGCTGACGGGCGTACACAGACCATCCACTACAAAGTGATCAAAACCCAGGGCCAAGTAGTGGGGGATATGGGGCGGTTCCTGACCACGGAGGCTTGGTTCGAGGGCCCCGACGATCCCTTCGGGAGGAGTCCTTCCGTCATCACCTACGACTACGAGGAGAGGCGGCAGGTCGCGGAGGACAACCGGGCCTGGGTGGCCGGCCTGGGAGACGAGGGAGGGGGCGGAGCGTGGCTGGCTGCAATCATGAAGCAACTGGTCCAGCCCGACTTCCAAGAGCTCCAGAAGATGCAACGTTTCGTGGACGAGGTCGTCTGGGGTGGCCTCCAGTATGCCGATGGCGAACGGCAGTACGGGGTTCGGAAGAGCATGTTCTACTACGAACCCGAGGAGATGCCGAAAGGAACCTACAGCGAAGACGTCCGGTACGGCGGCTGGTCCAGCTGGGACAGGGAAGAGGCACTCTCGGTAGGGCGGTCCTACAACTATCCCCACGTGGCCGCCCTCCATTGGGTCCTCTACAGGCTGGCTCGGAACCACAAGGGCCTGGTCACCAACCACGCCTGGGATTGGTACCTGGAGCGGGCGTACCAGACGGCTGAGGCCATTGTCCGCCACGCACCCCACTACGCCCAGTTCGGACAAATGGGCGGGACCGTCTTTCTCCTCATTCTGGAGGACCTCCGGCGGGAGGGGTGGGCTGAGAAGGCCGACGCCGTGGAGGCCACCATGCTGGCTCGAGCCGAGATCTGGCGTTCTCTGGGGTATCCCTTTGGCAGCGAGATGCCCTGGGATTCGACAGGCCAGGAAGAGGTGTACGGGTGGAGCCGATACTTCGGATTCGACGAGAAGGCTCTGGTGACCCTAAACGCCATCCTGGCCTACATGCCTACGGTCCCCCACTGGGGCTACAACGGCAGCGCTCGCCGATATTGGGATTTTCAGTACGCCGGGAAGCTACGGAGAATCGAGCGGCAGCTTCACCATTACGGGTCTGCCCTCAACGCCATCCCGGTTCTCACCGAATACCGAGATCAGCCTTACGACTCCTATCTCCTCAGGGTCGGGTACGGCGGTATGATGGGAGCCCTGGCCAACATCACCGAAGACGGCTTTCCTCCGTCGGCCTTCCACTCCTATCCGTCGACGCTCCGCATCGACGGCATCACCGGTGACTACGGCCCCGGCTTCCTGGGACACGCGATCAACACCGGATCCTACCTGATTCGAGATCCGGAATTCGGATGGCTGGCCTTCGGAGGGAACGTGACCGAGGACGGCGAG
>JABDNZ010000009.1 GCA_013043565.1 Gemmatimonadota bacterium
CAGTAGTCCGGGTAGTCCGCGAAGGTCTGGCGAGTAAACAGGAACCGGTCCCCGTCCTTGGCCTTTCGGATCCCCGAGCCTCTGAAACCGGCTGTGCCCAGCATGGCATCCTCGAAGATGAGCTCTCGGGGCGCCCGTCCCGGCACGGCTTCGAAGTACCCGGACTGTTTGGTCCACTCTCCGTATGCGGACAAGAGGATCGGCTCCGACGTGTCGACTCCGTCATCCTCGGGATTCAGATCCATGATCCTGAATCGGATCTCGTCCCGGGCTCCGGTTCCGCCCGTGAGGTTGATCGCCTCGCCCCCACCCAGAGGAAGCTGCCAAACATCGTATTTGTGATTCAGGAAGACCGTCTCTCCATCCGTGGACCAACCTCCGACCCCGTAGGTAGGTTTTTCCAAGGGTCGATCGAACTCTTTGTTTTCAAAGTCGATGCCCCCAGCCGACTCGGTGAGGTTCAGTGTCCTACCGGAATCGAGGGCGTAGGCGCGGACGCTCTGGTTCTGCCAGTATAGGAACCATCTGGAATCCGGGGAGGTCCCCATGCTGTTCATGAGCGCTTCGGCTATGAGCGTCTTCTCCCCTGTGACGGGATCGATCCGATAGACGTCGTCCCGATTCCGCTCATGATCAGGATCCGTCCAATACCGGGAGTCGTCGAAACCGACCGCCCATCGACCGTCTTGGGTGAGTTGGACCTGTTCCATCTGGTCCGAGGAGAGCTGAAAAAAACGGGAATCCTCGAGATTCAGAACGGAGAGATGGGTAGCCCGCCGATCCCTCCCGGCCTGGACCTCCTGCTGGCTCTGGACCCGCTTGTCTTTCCAATGCCAGACCACCACGTCCGCTCTGGGCTCCTCGGCTTCTTCCAGCTTTTCCTGTTGTTCTTTGATCCCTACAAAAACCCGCTCGCCATCCTCACTCCAGGATGGTGCCCGGAACTCACTGATTACAAACCCGGCCGGGAAGGCGGAGTCGTTGGACGGGTCATAGGTCTCCCCGCTGGACTCCAGGTCCCGGAAGGTCACCAGTTGGTTCTCCCGCTGGACGAGGTCGGTCGGCTCACTCCCCCGAAGGACCGCAAGGGCCCGTCCCTCTTCATGCCAGGAAAGCCCCTGATAGAGAAAATCCCCCGTGTTCAACGGAAGGATCCTTCCGCCCCCCAACTCGTAGAGGAACAGGCCGTTCCCGGCCTTTCCCTCTGCGTCAACCAAATAGGCCAGGTGGGTGCTGCCCTTGTTGAAGGCCACTTCCGCGACATTCCCGAGATTCGTGATGGAGCCGTTTTGAAGACTGCGGAGGATCAGGTCGGCGCCCCGAGCACCGTCGTCCCCTGTAGGCCGAGATTTATGCACCGCAAACCACTCCGAGTCGTCGGAAAAGGAAAATGAGGATGGACCATCCACCTCCCAACGGTCTTCGGTCTGGAGACCGAGCAGGTGAAGTGTCCGCTTTTGGTCCTCTCCCTCTCCGGTAGAGACGGTGTACGCCAGCCATTTCGAGTCGTCACTGAACGAGGGTCCGGTGCCGTTCTCCGAAAGCTCCACTGGATCGCTGCCAAGGTCGTCCAGGTCTCGGAGGTACAGTTTCGAGTCTCCTTCGTTGGGTGCGTATGCAAACGTCATCCAACGCCCATCAGCTGAGAGGGCCACCTGGCCGATGGTGGACCAGAGCCCGTAATCCTCCAGGGTCAAGGGCCTGGGATCCGGGGAGGATGGCGCGGCCTCAGCCAGTTCCGTGTCCTGGGCGACCAGCGGCGGGGCACCCGTCGGGCTGGAGGCCGAGCCCAGGAGGATGGCCAGCAGCAAGAATCCAGAAGCAGGACGCACTTGTATCATGGTCGTTCCTCTAAGGTGTTCGGTCGAGAATAAAGAGGCTTATAGGGAATCTGGCGGCTATCGGCCGGTTGGGCTACCAAGCGCCAACCCCAGTCGCCATAAGGAATAGCTGGGACCCAAACTCCCAGATCCGGCGGTGACAGACATTTAATAAGGGAAAAAGACCTTGTCAGTCTGCGGTTGGGGCAGCTATTCTCCCGATTACACTTCGTTTTAACCTGTCGACCTCGAGTCCCGGCCCTGGAGCTACGAGCGTGATACTTCGCGTTTTGGGAAGGCTTCGCCTCGAAACGGATGAAGGCGAAGGAATGGATAGGTTCACCAGGCAAACCAAGCGGATTGCCTTGTTGACCTACCTTTCAGGTTCCCGCCCCCCCGGAGCCACCCGCCGGACAGAGTTGTTGACGGTTTTTTGGCCGGAATCGTCCCCTTCCCGTGGGCGGAATGTCCTAAGGCAGACCTTACACGCAATTCGCCGGGAACTCGGGCCGGAGGTGATCCTGGGGAACGGATCGGAGGACCTTCGGATCAACCATGATCACCTCACTTGCGATGCGAGTTTTTTCGAGGGCGCGATCTCGGAAGGGAGGGCGGAGACTGCGTTGAGCTGGTACGAAGGGGATTTTGGGAATGGTTTCGACCTTCCTGACTGCCCGGCCTTCGGGGATTGGGTCGACCTGCGCCGCCAGGCCTTGAGGGAGATGGCTGCCAACGCGGCCCGAGATCTGGCACACCAGGCAGAAGGAATGTCCAAGTCCGAAGAAGCGCTGTACTGGTGGAGGAGAGCCCTGCTCCACAGGCCCTTCGACGAGGCCATAATCCGCCGCATAGGGTCCCTCCTCGCATGGGAAGGAAACCAGTGCGAGGCCATGGCCGAGATGAACTCTTTTACCGAGAGAATGATCGCCCACCTTGGGGTCGAGCCGTCTGCTCACACTCTAGCCCGCATGAACGCAATATCCAGGGGCCAGATGGCGAACATCAACCGATGGGTTGGTGACCGACGACAGCCCTGGGTGCGAAGGTCTGAGCGTCACAGAAAACGTTCGGCCGATCACCGTGTGATTTAGGCTGAATGCCCCCACCCGATTTGGACCCTCCAGGCCCCGCACTGGGGTCTTTTTTGCTCTTTTCGATTGGGAGCTAACGGCAGAATAACGGCCGCGGTTTACCTTTCGGGTCCTTAACATAAAAACCCTTTTCCGACCGCATCTTCTCTGTTCTTGAGAGAGGCGGCGGTATCAGCTGTTTCTTGACCGGAAAACATGATTCGAGTTCGAGTGGTTCACGTTCGCCCCGGGGCAGCCCGACCCTAGATAACCGGGCCCCAGACCAGGGGCTAGCCGCTCCGGGGCAAAACCGACGTCCCCCCGACAAAGGCAAACCGGCCGTGAGACCGGGACGCAAAGCCAATGGGTCTCCCCTCCTGAGATTGCCTGGCCGCCGAAGGCACACTCCGCAGAAACATAAGGAATAGGCGGCCCACTCCGCCGATCTCTCACAGGAGGATTTCTATGAATCGATTTACACGATGGCTGACGGTGGGAACTGCCGTGGCCGTATTTGGGTTGGCAGCCATCTCATGTAGCGACGACTCGAACCCTGTCACAGACGAAACGATGCAGCTTGAGATCCAAGCCCTAATGGCTCTAGCGGACATCGGTAATACCACTGGCTCGTGCATGGGGAACGACGCCTTCGACGGTGGTCTCACGGGTGGT
>JABDNZ010000012.1 GCA_013043565.1 Gemmatimonadota bacterium
CCCGAAATAGGTCTGAGTAAGGTTCAGCCGGGCGTCCCGATTGAAGGGGTTCATGTCGGCAGCCGAGCGGAAAGCCTGGGCAGCCCTGTCATACTCACCGATCCGGTACAGGCCAACTCCTGCGTTCGCGAAGTCGAGCTCGGACAGGTCGGGTCGGTTGAGAAGGTTGTCGTAAAGGGCGTTCACGGAGTCCGTCATTTCCAGCTCCGTGAGGACGCTGGCCAGACTTCCGATCAGCGATGCGTTGTCGGGCTCCTCGGCGAGCATCTCAGCCAAAAGGTCGGAGGCCGCCTGATAGTTCTCGGAGAGCTGATAGGCTTGGGCCAGTCCGTTCCGGGCGAATCCCCAGTGCTCTTGCCACAGATCGGCCTGAGCCGTGTCGGCCAGCGCAACCGCCCTGGTTTCCTCGAGATGGCCGATGGCTCCCTGGTACGCACCGATGGCATCGGCGGAACGACCGAGCCTGGAGTAGAGAGATCCCGTTTGTAGCAAGGCTTCATACCGAGCGGAGTAGATGGCGTTCGCCGCTTCGAAAATGCGCAGGGCGCCTTCCAGGTCCCCGGCATTCAAAGGAACAATGGCATCGTTGTAGGCGTCCACCCATGCCCGTTCCCGCCATCCCTCCGTTTCCAGGATATACCTGGGATGGAGCTCCTCGGCTTTGTCGAAGTCCGCCGCCGCCGCCGTATAGTTTTTGGCACCTACGTTGGCCCGTGCGGACAGGAAAAAGCATCTTGGATTGTCGACATCCGTGGCTTTGCACTCGTTCACGGCAGACAGAGCCTGGGCGTAGAGATCGGCCTTTTCGGCGTCGGTTTCAGCTTCTTGGGCCTGATTCAGAAGGTTCTCCGCGGACCGGGTGAAGCTGTTGTCCCGTGGGCGGATTCCTTCGGCAAGTGTTTCACCTTGTATCCCGGGGATGCTCGGCGCAGCAGCCGGATCGGCTCCTCCCCCACCCCCAGCCGCGCAGCCGGAGCCGGAGAGAAGAACAGCGGTAGCAATGACGAGTCCATGTCGGGCTTTCATCCCGATTTCCTCCTCTTACAGTGGTCAAAAGGGGCCCGGTTCGAGCGCCCGGAGCCCCTGGGTTTTTACAACCCAATAATCTAGATCGCCCCCTGTGGGACGTCAAACCGGCACTTCACATATTTCTACACCCTCAGATACGTCAGGATTCGCACTGCCAACTCGGGTCCGATGCCGGGCAGCCGGGTGATGTCCTGCACCGATGCCTTTCGGATGGCGGCGACGGACCCAAACTCGGTGAGGAGGGCTTTCTGACGGCTGGAGCCGACCCCTGGGATCTCCTCCAACTGGCTCGTGAGGGTCCGTTTCGAACGGAGCTTCCGGTTGTACGAGATGGCGAACCGGTGGGCTTCGTCCCTGATCCTTTGGAGGAGGTGAAGCGCTGGATCCCTCCTCGACATGACGAGGCCTCGAGGTCGGTTGGCCAGGTAGACCTCTTCTTCTTTCTTGGCCAAGGAGGCGACAGTCACCTGGGAAAGTCCAAGTCCTTCCAGGGCTCCCAGCGCAGCGTTCAGCTGCCCTTTGCCTCCGTCGATGATCACGAGGTCCGGGAGGACTCTCTCCTCGTCCAAGGCGCGACGAAAATACCGGGTCACGGTTTCAGCCATGGACCGGTAGTCGTCGTTTCCCCACTCACCTCGGATCCTCATGTGGCGATACCCGCCCTTTTTCGGGGCCCCGTTCTCGAAGAGAACTACGCTTCCCACCGTCTCGGACCCCTGAATGTGGGAGACATCGAAACAGACCATGGTGCGGGGCACCACCTTCAGGTCCAGTCGATCCTGGAGCTGAAAGAGCACCTCGTCGGCCCGGTCGCCCATAAAAGCGAGGGCCGAAACACTGTCCTCGAGGGCATTCTGGGCGTTGGTTCCGCCCAGCTCCACCAACCGCCGTTTGGCTCCCCGTTTTGGCACTAGGACCCGGACCTTTTTTCCCGCCCGGTCGGAGAGAACCTCCTCTACGACGCTTCGGTCCGGAAAATCCAGGGGCAGAAGTACCTCCTTGGGAAGGTCCAAGGAGCCCTCCTCTCCCCGACCGAGGTAGTAGCGTGAAACAAACGCCGAGAGGAGGGCCGTGTCCTCCTCACTTCCAGCGTCCGAGAACCGAATCGTCTCCCGGCCCAGGAGGAGGCCACGGCGAATCCGAAGGGCGACCCCCGCCGCATGCTCTCCATCCCGGGCCAGCGCGAGAATATCCTGGTCCTCACCCATGACCCGATGCACTCGCTGTTCCCGGGCAATGGTCTCCAGGCCTCTTCCGACGTCCCTCAGGCGAGCCGCATCCTCGAATCGGAGCTCTTCGGAAGCTTTTTGCATTTTCTCCTCCACCTCGCTCCTCAGGTCCTCCGTCTCTCCGTCCAGGATCCGCAGGATCTCCCGTACCATCCCTCTGTACTCCTCTCGGCTCTGGAGGCCTACACAGGGGGCAAGACACCGGCCGATATGGTAGTCCAGGCAGGGGCGGTCCGGTGCCTCCCGAGGGAGGTTGTAGCGGCAGGATCGGACCCAATAGAGGCGCTTCACGACCTCCAGGGCCTGTCTCAGGGGTCCCACGGAGGTAAAGGGTCCGAAGTACCGACTTCCGTCGTTCCGGACGTTCCTCGTCACAAAGACGCGGGGAAAGGGCTCCCGAGTGGTCACCTTGATATAGGGATACTTCTTGTCGTCTCTGAGTTGGATGTTGAACCGCGGATGGTGCTCCTTGATGAGGTTCGCCTCGAGGATCAGTGCCTCTGCCTCGGAGCCCACCACGATGGTGTCCAGTCCGGCAACTCGCCGGACCAGCTCCTGGGTTTTGATGGAATGGCTGCCGTCCCTCCGGAAATAGCTACGCACCCGGGACCGCAGGGACTTCGCCTTCCCCACGTAGAGCACCTCGCCGGATTCCCCACGGAAGAGGTAAACCCCGGGACCGGTCGGAAGTCGGCTCAGAACCTTCGCGGAGATGGAGTGGCGATCTGGCATGCGGGCGTTTGGTTCAGTTCCCCTGGGGTGCGCTTTTTCGAATCGGCATCCCGACTCCCAGGAGGGAGGCCGCCCCCATGTAGGCTACCCCGAAGGCCAGGGCCGTTCCCACGGCCGCCAGGGGGTTCACCCAGAAGGACGAGTCGCCGAGGAGTGTGCCGAGGATCCCGGGATCGGCCGAGAAGCCCAGGAGCTGCTTCGCGCCGAAACCCGCGGCCGCTCCCACCAGGCCGGCCAGGAGAACCCTGAACGCCCGACCCGCCGGGGGTCCGTGCGGGCCCAGTTGGGTTGCCAGCTTCCGGCGCAGGCGGATGTACTCCAGCCAGGCTCCGGCAGCCGACCCGAGGGCCAAACCCGCCGCCCCCAGGCGGAGGTCTCCCACGGCGAGTCGGTCCAGAGGGAACATCAGAGAGGCGCCCAATACCACGGACAGAACCACCCTGAGGGTCGCTGTGACCGCCGGCGTCCGGGTGTCCCGAAGAGCATAGAAGGTCGAGGAAAGGGCACGGCTGGATGCGGAAGCCGGCAGTCCGAGGGAATAGGCGGCGAGGACTGCGTACGTGGCCATGGTGGTGTCTGGCCCGAACTCGCCCCTCTCGAAGAGAGCAGCTACGAACACGTCGCCGAGGACAAGGTAGGCCAGGGCCGATGGTATCAGGAGAAACCATAACCTCTCCAGGGCGTTCCGGACCCTGGGGACCAGGACAGCCTCCACTTCCCCCCGTTTCCGAGAAAGTTCGGGCAGCTCCGAGGCTGCGATGGCCATGCCGAAGATGCCGATGGGAAGGAGATAGAGAGTCTGGGCATAGCCCAACATGGCAGGGGCCCCGAAAACCAGGAGATGGGCCAGAAACATATCCAGCCAACCGCTGACGTTCACCACGCCCCGGGCCGCCACCACGGGGGCGAAGTTCCGGATGGCCTCCCGGACCCCGGCCACCCTGCGGCCGAGAGAAAGGCGGAAGTGGGCGAGGTGCGGCAGGAGCCAGGGGGTTTGAACAAGGAGTTGGAGGACCCCCCCGGCAAGGGCTCCCCATGCCAGGGCCACGGCCATCTCCGCGTCCCGCCCCATAGCGTCCCATCCGAGATAGCTTCCAGTCCCGACCATGGCCGTAATCAACCCGAGATTCCAGGCCACCGGTGCGACATAGGAGACAAAAAAACGACGATGGCTGTTCAGAATCCCAAGAGCCCAGGCCGACACCACCAGGACCGCCGTCATGGGGAAGAGGATCCGAACGACGGTGATGGCCAGCTCCTGCATCCAGGGGTCCCACTTCCAGAAGACGACCGGGATCACCACAGGGGCCAGAAGGATCCCCACCAAGGCCAGGCCGAAGGCCACGGTTGCGAGGATTCCCAATGTGGCGCCGGCGAACCGCCCGGCTTCCTCTTCCCTGCCCTGTTCCAGGAATTCCGCGTAGACCGGGATCAGAGATGCGCTGAGGGTCCCTTCACCCAGAAGGTTCTGGATCACGTTGGGAGTGCGAAGGGCGACTCGCCACACATCAGCCACCGCCGAGGCCCCGAAGTAGTATGCGAAGACCTGTTCCCGGAAGAGCCCGGCGATTTTGCTCAAAAAGATGCCCGCGCCAACCCAGATGGCTGCGCGGGCGCCTGATCCGTGTTCCCCCTTGGGGTCAGTCCTCTTGGTCACCAGGTGGCAGGGCTCCCCCACCTCCAGGACGCTCGTCCAGGAGTTGGTGCAAGAAGCGGCTCTCCTCGTCCAGGCGGCCAAGCTCCTCGGCGAGGCGTTCCACCTCGCCCTCGAGGTAACCCAGGCGATCCGCCATGAGGTCGTCGGGCTGCTCCAGGCCTCGCCGTTCCAAACGGGACGCCAGTGCCCGTCCGACCTGGGAGTCCAGGACGATGGCCAGGATCGGGATCAGTAGAGCCAGAAACAGAATAAAAGGCCAGAACATGCCGCCAACTTAGGGAATATCCATGCCAAGATCCACATTGAACGTCTCCAGGAGGGCTGGAATGAGCTTGGGGCCATACCTGGAGAGGTAATAAAAAGCGTTCAGGGATCGTTCTTGGGGCTTTCCGAACGGGAAGAGGTGGCGCTGTGCTTTTTCGAGCTGATCCAGGGCGATCTCGTTTTCCCGCTTCAGAGCCTGCAGGATCTTTCGCTCAGCCTCGTCGAAGGCTGCGAAGGCCGCGTTCCTGGCGTGGCTAATAGGTCCCTTCAGGGTCGGATCGATCTTCTGCACCGCCTTCGTCAGGGCCCCGGCGCTCTTCCCCACAGTCCCCCGGATTTCCCCTAAAGCTCTCCGGACCTCCGGTGGCACCTCCTCCAGTGCGATCTCGGCTGCCAGTTCGTGATGAGGGCGGTCCAGGGAATCCGGGGTACGATGGAACTTCCCCAGGATCTTTCCGATCTTTGCCTCCACCAGGGTGACCGAATGGCGAGGGTGCACCACCGGCATCTCCAACCCGTGGGCTCGAAACAGGTCTTTGAGTTGAGCGAAATAAGCCAGCTCCCCCGGCCCCCCGACATAGCTGACCGTCGGGAAAAGGGCGCTTTCCACCACCGGTCTCAAGAGCACATTCGGGCTGAGGAGGGACGGGTCCTCCTGGGCCTTGGAGCGAATCTCCTCCAACTCCATTCGCGTACCGGCCCGATTGAGACGAAAAGCCCCTCCGTCCCGATAGAGTCGGTCCCTTCCGGCCTCGCCCTCGAAAAAGAGATTCACCCCGCCTTCCAAGATCGGGACCTGGGCGTGATACCCTTCCAGCTCCAGGTGGGAGGCCACCCTGGCCAGAAGGGCCTCGTGCTCGTCCGCCTCTTCCATCTCCCGGAAGAGGATCGGAGCGGAGGCTTCCTTCAACATCGGATCGGCCGAATCCACGAACACGATGGGAAGCTCGGCGAGAACCTCCTGCATGACCTCGACGAACCCCCCCGGTAACGTCTGTCCGGTCGGGTAGGATCCCCTTATAAGCTCGAAAAGGCCCGGGCTGAAGTCCGTTTCCGGCAGGGCTCCGATGAAATCATCCACGACCCCCACCAAGCCTTCATGAAGAGGAATGCGGTGGAGAGGACGGTGGAGGGCCCCCTTTTGTTCTGGAACTCGCAGGGTCTGGAGCTCGTTGCCGACGTCCAAAAGGTGGGTGTGGTCAGCCTCCTCCCAGTCGTGGTCCTCGGAGGCGATCCAAAACATCGCCAGGACCGGTCTCTCCAGAAGAGGCTCGAGGGATGAGGCCAGCCTAATGGCCGTCAGGGCTTTATAGAGACTGTAGAGGGGACCCGTGAACAGCCCGGGCTGCTGGCCGGTGGTTACGAAAAACCCGCCCTCTTCCAGAAACCGATCGAGGCGGTCTCTGGCCGGCTCCGTATGGGCCCCGATCATGGACAGGGCTCGCTGGCGGGCGTCTCGATGGAACCGGGCGTCCACCTCTCGGGCCTTCTCTCGGTAGGACGAAGGGTCTCGAAAGCTGCCGCCGTAGAACCGGCAGGCGTGGGGCTCGTCACGGATATAATCTCCCACCAGGGGAGCCCCACCCGGCAGGCCGGTCAGGATTTGGAGATTCAGAGCGAACGTTCCTTTCTCGAGGTTCTTGGCCCCACTCTATGGCCCCTTATGGTAGGGCTCGTTTCGGAGGATCGTGCCAGCCCGGTATAGCTGCTCGGCGAGGAACAGTCGGGCGATCTCGTGTGGAAGGGTCATGGAGGACAGGGCGAGCTTGAGACCAGATCGCTCCACAATTCTCTCCCCCAACCCAAACGCACCCCCGATCACGAAGGATAGGTCCCTGACCGATCGGTTGGCCCGCTCTTCCATGAAC
>JABDNZ010000015.1 GCA_013043565.1 Gemmatimonadota bacterium
ACTCGGAAGGGGGGCGAACCCCGCCCAGTAAAAAGGAGAGGCCGCCCGATGGGGCGGCCTCTCCTAGTGCCGGGGGCGGGACTCGAACCCGCAAGGGAGTTATCCCAGAGGTTTTTGAGACCTCCGCGTCTACCACTTCCGCCACCCCGGCAGGACTTGAGATGGGGATGAAACCTACCAGCATTCACCCCTCGGGTTCAAGACAGCCTGGTTCGGCGTTCCTTGACAGAGAGGTAAACGATGTTTACTATAAGAAAACAATGATCACTCCCACACCTTCCCTGCCTCCGTTCAATCGGACCCATCGCACCCAGGATCTGATCCTTGGCGGCGTCAGATCCCTCCTCGCTACGGGGGGGATGGAGGCGGTTTCGATGCGCGCCGTCGCCGAGCGTTCGGGCCTGACCGCTGGGGCAATCTACAAGCATTTTAAAGACAAGCAGGCCCTCATCGACACCGTCGTGGAGATGGCCTTTCATAACTTCGAGCTGTCCCTGTTCAAGGCCATCGCCTCGTTGCCTGTTGGATCCTTCGAGCGTCTCGCTGCCCTCGGTGAGTCCTACATTCGTTTTGCCGAAGAACACCAGGAAGAATTCAAGATCCTCTTCATGCCTCTGGTGACGGCCAGGAAACGGTTTCGGGATCTACCCGGACAGGGCGGTTATCCGATCCTCAGGCGGTGCGTGGTCGAAGCCATCGAGGCCGGCACTCTCAGGAACGAGGATCCGGACCTGGTCTCGCTATTCCTTTGGACCCGGGTCCACGGGATCGTCATGCTCCTCCTGGCTTGCGACTTGGATGGGGCTATCAGCCTGGGCGGCAGCGGGGAGGAACTCATCTCGCCCGCCATGCTCTTTCGTGAGACCCGGAACCTCCTGATCGAAGGCCTGAAACCCAATGGATGACCGAGCTTCCTCTCGTTCCCCTACCACCTCCGCCGTCCCGTGGCTGGCCCTCGCCACCGGCCTGCTCCTCCTTTCCAACGGCCGGTGGATCGTTCCTGCTGCTACCTGGTTTGCGCCTGTTGGCATGCTTGTGTTCCTGGAGCGAGCGAAAAGCCGGGCTGCCCTCGTTACGGCGCTACTTACATACATCGGTGTCCAGTTCGTCGTGTGGCGGGGTCTCATCCCGGCACCAGGGGCTCTTTATTTCTTGATCACCGGCATCTATGGCATCGTCTACTTCTTGCCATTCGTCGCACACCGCGTTCTTGCACCTCGCCTTGGCGGCCTGCCAGCGACCCTCGTGTTTCCCCTGGCTTGGGTGGCCATTGAGTACCTCTTTCAGCGATGGGGAACACCTTATGGGTCGTGGTTCTCCCTCGCGTACACCCAAGCTGGGACGCTCACTCTCCTCCAGTTCACCTCCCTCACGGGTACAGCGGGAGTCTCGTTTCTGATCACATGGTTTGGGGCGATTCTCGCGTGCACCCTGCAAACCGAAACAGCCGAAGGGACAGCCAGATCCAGGGCCATTCGTTTTGGGTTGGTCTATGGAACCGCACTTGTCCTCGTCATGGCCTTCGGCCACCTCAGGTTGAGGGTTGTGGAGCCCGAGACGGCGTTGGTCCGGACCGCCGGGCTGGTCCCGGACCCAGAATTGATGCGAGAACACGAAAGGACCCTCCTCCCTGCCCGTCAGGGCGGCCGGTTCACCCAATCGGGGATGGATTCCCTGGCGGCTACCACGGAGCGTTTGAACGCAGACCTGTTTCGGCGAACTCGCCGGGAAGCCGAGGGGGGCGCCAAACTCATCGCGTGGTCCGAAACCGCGGGTCGGGTTCTCCTGGATGATGAACCGTTGTTCCTGGAACGCGCAGGTGATCTCGCTGCCGAACACGGCGTAGTTCTCATGCTCGGGTACGGCCTGTTTAAACCAGACGCTCCGAAGCCGCTCGATAACAAGGTCGTCGCGGTCGACACCGACGGATCAGTGCTTTGGGAGTTCCTGAAAGCGGTCCCAATCGTGGGCGCCGAATCGCCGTTCACGGAGCCCGGCGACGGTGTAGTGCGGTTTGTGGAGATTGAGGGCGGCCGCGTCGGAGCCGTCATCTGCCACGACCTGGATTTTCCGCGTCTCCTCCGCCAGGCCGGAGCCTCCGGCACCGGCGTCATGGTAGGGCCCTCAGCTGACTGGCCGGAGATCACGCCGCTCCATGCGGACATGGCCGTCATGCGTGCCATTGAAAACGGCTTCTCGCTGCTTCGGCCGACCTTCGCCGGGCGCTCCGTGGCCGTAGACGCCCGGGGCCGCGAGGTGGCGAGGGTCGACTTTGCAGACGATGCCATCGTCGCTTTCCTCTCATTCCAACCGTCCCCTACCCTCTACGGCCGCGTCGGTGATCTCTTCTCGTGGATCTGCGTCGTCGGATTCCTTTCTCTCGTCTTGATGGGGATCAGATCCTCCAGGAAGCAGACATGAGCACGCGGTTCAAGACCCCGTTCGTGAGGGTCGCATTCTTGTTTTCGCTCCTGGTGCCGATGTCGGCAACGGCACAGGCAGAGACCCTGGTCCCATTCGAGATCAAGGACCAGCATGACCGTGTGCATCGTGATACCGATTTTTCCGGGAAGGTGGTGATCCTCACCGGGAGCGACGGAGAAGGCAGTCAGTTCAATGGCCTCTGGGTCTCGGCCATTCGCGAAGCGCTCGAAGCGGACCCGAGATTCGAGACGGTGACGTTCCTCGATGTGGCCGATGTCCGGGGCGTGCCATTCTTCCTCAAAGGAACCGTTAAGGGAAGGTTTCCGTCTGCCGAGGAGGATTGGGTCCTGATGGACTGGGGGGGGTTCTTCGCCAAGACGTACGGCTTCGAGCCCAAATCGACGAATATGGCAGTCTTCGGGGAGGACGGCCGGCTAGCCTGCCGGGCCCACGGCCGAGAGGTTGATCCCGAAGTCCTGGACCGTGTAGTGACCAAGATCCGGGAGGTCCTTTCCGCAGGTTGAGGGCCCGATCAGTTTGTCGGCTCCAGCAGATCCCGATCCTTCGCCTCTTCCCTGTCACGAGCGATCTGCTCGTCCAGTGCTCGGTCGGGTCCGAGGTCGACCTGGATCGGCACGGGGCTCTCCGGTGGTTGATCGATCCTGTCCGTTTCCACAACCGGTCCCGCCTGGGCCGTGGGGACCTCGACCTCGATCTTCACACCCGGCTCGGCGCCGAGCAGCCGGAGGCCGTACTCCGGGGCCGGCATGGCGATCCCGGCGGCGTCGAAGGCCTCCTTCGTCAGCCGAATGGCTTCGCTCCGGGCTTTTTCGAACGCCACGTCCCTCTGGTCCACCCATCCGAAGAACCTCAACAACACCCAGGAATCTCCTACTTCCGAGACGATGGCCCAGGGAGGCGGGTCGTTCAGCACGCCCTCCATGTCGAGAAGCGTGGCCCGGGCCAGCTCCATGACACGGCTCAGATCCTCGCTCTGACCCACGGACAGGTCGAAGCGAAAGCGCCTGAGGGGGTTTCGGGTAAGGTTCTGAACCACGCTGTTGAAGATGGTGGCGTTAGGGATCCTCAGATGGTTCCCATCCAGGGTCATGAGGAGGGTTTCCCGGGACGTGAGCCGGAGCACCCTTCCCTCCTGGCCTTCGACCAGGACGTGGTCGTCGGGCGAGAACGGTTGGCGGAGGCTGAGGATGATCCCGGCAAGGTAGTTTTCCGCGATGTTCCGGAAGGCGAAGCCCATTGCGATTCCCACTACGCCGGCCGCACCCAGGACCGCCCCCACCAGGGCGGTAGCATCCAGCAGCTCCAGGGCGAGGAGGACTCCGAGAAGGCCTACGGAGCCCCCGACAATCTGCCGAATCAGGTTCCGAAGGAACGGATTCCGGCTGACGCGGTCGAACAGGGCGTCCCATCGGTATACGAGCCTGGCGAGGCCCAGGAAGAAGAGGGCCAGGGCCACCGCCAGAAGGAGGAGGGGGAGGTAGGAAAGCCAGAGGTAGAGCTTCCCTTCCGCCGTCTGCAGGAGCGGGCGGAGGCGCATGCTCACCGAGGTCTCTTCGGCGATTCGGTCGTCGACGTACAGAACTCCGGGGGTCTGCGTGGCGAGAGAGTCGGCCAGGGCTTGGTCCCCACTCGAGAGGACCGTACCGGAGAGAAAGACGACACCGGCCTCCACCCGGACGTCGACACCCTCGAGGCCGGGAATCCGATCGAAGGTGGCCGCCAGCCCCTCTCTCAACCGCTGGTCCGCTTCAGCCTGAGTCTCCGTCACCGGGGCAGCTTCCTCGGTTTCCCGTTCAAGGAGGGAATCAGGAGGGATCTCCTGGGACGGCACCTGAACGGAGAGGGTATCCGGAGGCGTTTCCTGCCGACTCTCAGGAACCACATCCCCGGTGGCGGAAGCCAGGACGAACAAGGAGAGGAGAATGCCTGGGCTCATGACGGGTCTCGGATCAATGAAGGATGTTACGGTTCTTCAGGTGCCGGGCCACGACCTGACTCAACAGAGAGGGTATCCGGTACCCCACTTTGTCCTCTACCCTCTTTTCAGAGTGTTCCAGGGGACCTTCGTCGCCGCCCGAGGGCTCCAGCAGGAGTCGGGCCCGCAGGGCTTCGAAGGTCTGCACTGCTTCATCGGGGGTGGCGGCGAAGACCTCCTGGTACTCGGACAGCGTCAAACTCCCGTGCTCCAGGAAGGCCTTCAGCGCAAACTCGAGCTCCAGGTCCAGGTTGTCCAGGAAGGAATAGCGGATCTCGGCCGGCGGGGTAAGGAAGAGCTTTCCTTCCGAAGAGCGAAAATCCGTCGACCGAAGCCAATAAAGGATAGCCAGTGGGATGCTGTCCTGGCTCACCCGAAACAGGCGATCGAAAAACTCCGTCTGAAGGATGTTCTGATGGGCCTTTTCTCCACGGGAACGCCGAAGCCGCCGACGGACCAGGGGGTTCAGGTCACTGGGAGGATGGAACTCGATAGGAAGACCGCTACGTCCGTGTCTGGCGAGGATGAGTTCCTCCAACTCCGGCCTGGTCGGCGGGGTGAGTGGATGGACCTGAACCAGTGAGGCTGCTCTGGGCTCCGTTTTGGCCACGAGCTTCCAAGCGGCTCCGGACATGGATGAAAGCCAGAAAACGGACCCGGCGGTCTGGGCCTGAAGGGAGAGGAAGTCCTCGAAGAGGTCCGTACCTCCGGGTGTCCTCAAGAACACATGCTCCAACCGCTCGATGAGGATCACCCAAGGCTTCCCCCGGGAGGCTCGGGCCCGGATGGAGTTCCCGAGATCGGCAAGGCTGGGCGGCGGGTCTCCGTCGAACTCGAACGCCCGCCATAGGAGCGAGGTCAAAGCATCTTCAGACCGAACCCGGTCCATCAGCTCCAGGCGATGGAGGCGGGTTTCCGGAAAGACGGACGTCGAGAGTACGTTGAAGAAGCTGGTATGCCCCGCACCCACCGGTCCGGTGAGGAGGGCTGGGCCGCAGAGCCCCCTCCCCCAGCTGTCAAACCGAGCCCTCACCCAGGCTTCTTCCTCCGATCGTCCCTTGAGGAGGCTACCCTCGGTCAACGGCTCGAAGGAGAATAGGCGCCGGTAAATAAGGGGGAGGCCGGCGAGGACCTCCGGTGCCTGACGAATCAGAGAGAGGGCCCGATCTCCCCCCCCGGCCTCTGTCGGCGTGGTCCCCACCACGGCCTGACCCAGACGAACTGCCCGAAGCGCCTGCACGCTCCATTTCTTGACGGTCCGGCGGGCCCTTTTTTCCACCCGCCCCAGCGCTATGCGGGCTTCATGCGAGGAGGTACGGAACCAGTGGCTCACCCGGTCTCGGATCCCGCCGAGCTGCTGCTGGACCCCTTTGTCGGCCGTCAGCCTGCCGTGAATCTCTCGGAAGGCGCTTCCAAGGATCTCATCGGTTCGGTCCAGGAGGGCCTGCCATCCCTCGGAAAGCCCGGCAAGGAGACGACTCAGGCTCTCCTCCGTTCGAGCCAGCCCTTCTCGGGTGAGGGAGGCGGCTTCCCCCATGTCCTCTTCGGTAACCGAGCCGTCTTCCGGAGCCGTAAGCTCGTCGAGGGCGGCCTCCAGATTGAACCGGAGGGCTTCCGGGAGCCCGGCAACCTCCTCGCGGGTCGAGAGAAGGACGTCCAGGAGCGGTTCTGGTGCGGTTCGTACCTTCTCCAACCTGAGGACGTCCAGGACCTGCCGCACCGTCTCCCGTAGGTTGACGTCCTGGAGCTCCTTTGTCGGGCTCAGAGCCACGTCATCGGAGTGCACAGCCTGGACCGAGATGGTATCCGGGAGGATGGTCAGACGGCCGGCCAAGCCGGTGGACGCTCCGTCGGCCAAAGCATGGATGGAATCCTCGATCCCATCCGGTGTCAGGAATCCGCCCCAGGAACCGTCGAGGACCCCGAGGCCCTCCGTCAGGAGTCCCGTGACTTCGTCGGAGAGGACGGCCGGATCCTGAGAGTCCTTGGGCTGGGAGAAAGCCTTCTCAGCCCTTTCAGCCAAAGCTCGGAAGGCCCGGCGGGAGGACTCCCGGGCTTCCGTCAGGGGAAGGAGTACGGTTTCGGCCGCACCCGTGACCAGCTCTTCCCTCGTTTCGGCGATCCCTTCCATGAGACGCAGAAGATGGATGGAGAGGACCAAACGGTTGGGGGCCGTCCTGTGCCACTGGATCCAAGCCTCACAGGCTTTGTCCTGAGCGCGAGCCCGTTCCTCGGCTCTCGGGACGGAATCGGATGGGGGGGAGGAGCGCATGAACGTTCCTGCCACCCGGACATGCTCCAGGAACTCCAACCATGCACTCTCGACCATGGCGACCAGCTGATCACACAGCTCTTCCGGAGCGGGGAAGGTGCCTCCGTGCTCCAAAGCTCGGGTGAGGCCGCCTGCCACCGCCTCTGGCGAAATACGCTCTTCCGCGGGGGTCACCTCCGCCGACGCGGTCCCGTTTCCATCCGAGGTAGGGGGCTCCGAAGCATCCGCTGGGGATCCCTGGGCCAGCCTCAGAAGCTCTTCCATGGCTTCGGAGACAGCCTGCCGGGAGGCCTCGGGAAGGTAGCCGCCGCCTTTCTCGAGCTCGGTTTCCAGAAGGGGCCACTCCTTGGTCCATTGGGCCACGGCCGATTCGAGAACCGCCACCGGCCCGGCACACTCCCTGTGGAATCCCTCCCTGAGGGTTTCCAATCGGCTGGACAGGACGCCTTGGAAGCATTGCTCCGCCAAGCGCCGTAAGGGAATCGTCTGAGCCGGAAGGGACTGGGCAGGAGACTTTTTCCCCGTCTGGCGCCCGACACCCCCGCCCCGTCTCCCAAACGCCGAGGACAACCCGCGGCGAAATCGGACAACGCCCTTCCCCACCCGCACACGGAACCCGTCATTCTCCTGAAGATCGTAGAGCTCGGGAGGCTCGGGACACCGGACCTCCATGGGAAGGCCCGCCATGAGACGCAGGATATCGGCCCGGAGCGAAGCCCACGCCGCCTCGGTTTCCTGGGCTCCGTTTCGCTCCAGAAGAGTGTCCCTCAAGGGCTCCAGTACCTCCGAGAGGACCGCGCTACGATAGGACGCATACCGGGTCCAGGTGCCGGGGTCTTCCGGGCTGGACGACTCGGACTCCAGGCCGGCCTGAGCGGAGGCCCGTGCATGGGCCGCGGAGATTTCGTGGACGGCTTCCCTGAAGGGCTGGGATACCACCTGTTCGAGGGACCCGAAGAAGCCGGAAGCAGCCTCATCGAGCCCCTGTTTCAACGACCGCAGAACCTCGTGGAGGTCGTCTTCCGGTCGACGAAGGTCCTGGCCCGAAGTCCCGGCCGCCTGGTCCCTCATTCCGTCTCACCCTCTTCCGTCTCACCCTCTTCCGCGAAGCCAGGATCGGGAGGTGGGGCGGATTTGATCTGTTGCAGTTCGGGGAACCGGTCCAGGTCGACGTAGGCTCTCACACCGTGCATGGGGCCGAGGAGACCGGCCTTTCGGAATCCCGATCGAGCTCGTTCGGTAACGTCGCTCATGAAGAGAAACTCGTACCTGGGATCCAGCACGTAGGCTTTGACCTTCAGGTGGACGAGGAACGTCTCCTCGAATTTGTCCTTCACGAGAACGACGATGGGCTTGTTCAGGTAGACGTACTTCGAGCTGGCTGCCGCGTCGAACGCGATTTTTTTGGCATCCCCCTCGTCCACCCACCCCGGCAGATATAGATCCGTAACGACCTGACAGTTGAGCTCGCCCGCATTGGCGTTTGCCACCTGGCCTGCCACGACCTGGGCGTTGGGAACCGTCACCAGGTTGTCGTCGGGAGTCACGATCCGTGTGGAGCGGAGGCCGATGGTCACGACCTCCCCGTAGGTCCCGCCCACCGAAACCTTGTCTCCCACCTGGAAGGGCTGGTCGAAGAGAACGATGAGTCCCCCGAAAATATTCTTGAGGATGTCCTGAGCGGCAAATCCCACGGCGACTCCGACTGCGGCACCGGCTGCCAAGAACTCCTGCCCGTCCACGCTGAAGACGACCCGCACGGTGAAGAAAGCCGCCGCAGCCCACACGAGGATCCGGAGGATAGGAACCAGGCGCTTGAAGATCAGGCGCCTCTTCGGGCTCCGCTCCGCCAGTTTTTCCAGAATCCAGCTCATTGTTCTGACAGCGAGAGCCGTAAGGCCCAAAAAGAGGACCGCAATCAGGGTTCGGAGACCCCACCCCCGGACCTGCCGCCGGTCAACCTGAAGAAGCTCTTCCTCCGACGGCGGTACCTGGCCCGCGGAGTCGGCTTCCGATGTCCGGGAAGGCATGAGCTGGATCAGGGTTCGGAGGGCGATTCGAAGGCTGTCGTTTTCCTCCTCGAGGGATTGGACCCGCCGGGACAGCTCGACAAGAGGCAGGGAGAGCGTATCCCCCGCGGGGGTCGGTACGGGAACCGTATCCTGAGCCTCGGTCGGTACCGCTTCACCGGTCGGTACGGCTTCACCGGGCGGAACCGAATCACCGGGAGGACTCTCCGTTTCGCTCTCGGGCACCGCAGGGGAAAGGGAGTCGACGGCGGCAACGGTAGGTAACGCAACGGTGTCCGGCCCGTCGGCAGAGACGGAGGGCGATTCTTCCTCCACCCCGCATCCGGAAAGTCCGAACACGGCGAGGAGCCACCAATGGCATGCGGGGGATCTCGTGAGTGTCATACCTCGAACTCGTCCGTGTATTCCAGGGCCCGCTCCCCAGGAATGCTGAAGCAAACCCCTGTGTCGGCCAGCCACCGAACCACCTGAGAATAAGGAGGAGACCCGGTTCCTGCGAGGGGTTCGGCTTCCCGCTGCACCAGGCCCCTCACCAGCGAGCCGAGCGACCCCTGGCGTCGACATGAACGAAGGGCCCCCTCACCGAATTCCTGGGATAGGCCCCAAGGCCGCCGGGCCTCGTGCTCGGTACCGACGACCGATCCACCTCCTCGGCGAGCTCGTAAAGAACCCGGGCATCGGCGATGGTGGAGCGCCCGTCCCCGTCGAGGTCGTCCATGAACCCGTCTCCATCCGTGTCGAGGAAGACGTCGGCGGCCCCGCCCCAAAGGTGGCGGCTGTACACGGTCCGATTCCCGATAGACAGGTTATACCACGGCGTCCTGAACCCCGACATGATGTGGAGGCTTTCGGACGGATACCCAGCCGCGTTCACCCGCTCCAGGACCCTCTCGAGTTTGGCAATGAGATATCTGGAAAGGGCCAGGTATTTCGGCTGGCCGGGCTGCTTGCAGAGGAACTGTCCGACCGTGAAGTGGGGCGACACGAGGATGTCCTCGTCTTCCGCGGAGACCTCGATGAATCCCGGTGGGGGAAGATAGACAGAATCCCCCCGAAGGGGTCGTCCCGCATAGTCCCCGATGCGATAGCCGTTGAGGACGCCCGATCGGACTCGGTCGATCGGATGAAGGATGAAGACGTTGAGAGAGATCGCTTGGTGGGGCTCCTCCCTCTCGAGGCGCAGGGCGGCCAAGCCCGGTTCGGAAGGAGCCTCCCAGATCCAACCCTCTGCGGAAGAGGCGACCACCCTCCCAGCGCCGAATCGGAGCGTCGTCCTTCCGTCTGAAGCCTCCAACTGGAGGTCGAGGAGCTCTCCGGGGAGGGTCGAGACAAAAAACACGTCGTTGGGCACCGGGTCGTCACGTACCACCAGGGAAAACGGAGCTCTTCCAGGGTCGAACGGGGGACCGCCATCGACCTCCGATCGGCGCACCGGCAGGAGCTCCGGATCGAATAGCGCATCGTGTTCCCATGCCTCCGATGGTCCGACCTCGGGGGGGTCGGAAAGGGCCGGGGGGGCCATGAGACACAAGGGCAGAAACGCCCATGCCCATCTCTTCACTTCGATCATTCCGTGTTAAGCACCCGGCGGCGGGGCCTCGAGGGCCCCCTGAACCACGGTGTCTCTCCCGTAAAGGTCTCCTCGGAAGTTCAGGACACCGTCCCGGTCCACCCACGCGGTCCAGTATTGGATGTGGACCGGAATGGGACTCCGGAGGGTGACCGTCCTTTCCACGCGCCGTTCGATGGCGGCCCTGATACCCTCCCGGGTCCAGCTGGGGTCCTCCCGGAGCAGGTACTCGGCCAGATCGAGAGGCTTTTCGATCCGAATACACCCTGAGCTGAAGCTTCTCTCGGCCCGGGCGAACAGCTCCCGGGATGGGGTGTCGTGGAGGTAGACATTGTGGGGATTGGGGAACATGAACTTCACGTCCCCCAGGGCGTTGGAAGGCCCTGGGTCCTGCCGGAGGCGATAACGCCGATTGAACTCCGGGCCGGCCATTGCACCCCAATCCACCGAGGCGACCGAAACCGGCTGGTTCGTGGATGCGTCCAGCAGGGTCATCCGCTGGGCCGCCACATAAGCCGGGTTCTTCTTGATCTCCGGGAGCTTATCCACCGCAGCGATCGTGGGGGGCACGTGCCAGTAGGGCGACAAGACCAGGTAGGTCATCCGGGAAGAGAAGACGGGGGTCTGGCGATATTGCCGGCCAACGATGGCTCTCATCTCCAGAACCGGAAGATCGCCCTCCGCCACCGTCACCGAAAACCCGGCGATGTTCACGAGGATATGCCTGGATCCCAGGTCTTCCGGAAGCCACCGCCACCGTTCCAGGTTCACCTCGAGTTGACGGACCCGATCCGCCGCCGGGACGTTGAGGGCGACCAGGGTGGCCTGACCCACCGCCCCATCGGGTTCGAGGCCGTGGCGACTCTGGAACCGGCGGACACCCTCCGCTAAAAGAGGATCAAAAAGAAGAGGGTCCTCCCCAGCCGCCGAGGAACGGCTCCCGGGGGGGTGATCCCCTGACATGACCAACCGGGCTCTGAGAGTCGGAATCCGCGGATCCGTCTCACCTTCCCGGAGGGTGGCCCCTTCCGGGATCGGCTCCCATCCCCCGCCGGCGGCGGATGCCCGCATCCTGGCCAGAGTCAGCTTCAGCGCCGAGTAACCGGGGTGACGCGGGAGTAGGGCCCTGAGAGCTTCCACGAAGGCCCCTCCCTCCGCCGCATCCATCAAAACCCGCCCCAGATCCGCGTTCCGGCGGTTGGCCAACCACTCCGCATTGATCGTGACCGGGTCCACCC
This sequence comes from Gemmatimonadota bacterium, assembly GCA_013043565.1. GTDB lineage: Bacteria > Gemmatimonadota > Gemmatimonadetes > Longimicrobiales > Gaopeijiaceae > JABDNZ01. Next base: position 11,531 of record JABDNZ010000015.1, read on the forward strand.
TCCCCTGGAGGAGGTGCGAGCCGAAGATCAGATAGGCATCGGTGAGAAGGAGCTCGAGATCGATCCGCCTCCGCATCTCATCCTGGGGTGGTCCGCCGCGGTTGGAGAGAAGGGAATCGATGACCTGGAGGTGATAGTCCTCGGGCCGCAGCCCCTCTTCCTCCGCCCTCCGGAGGTATCCCAGGAACTGGAGGGCCCCTGGTGTGGTGCGCCCATCCGCAACCCAGATCTCCGAGAACTCCCGATCGGCATAAACCTGGGGGAGGGCTCGGACAGCCAGGATCTTCTCGCCCGCCGCCGACCATTCCCCTCGACTCCGGCCGGCCTCGAGGCGATTCCGGATGGCGTCGGAGAGGTCCGAGGTCTGCCCCTGCACCGCCATCGGGGCGAGGCCCAGGAGGGAAAGTGAGACGAAAAATCTGGTGAATACTCCCCGCATGGCTACTTCCTTTTTCACCGGCCCAGGAAACCTTCAGAGGCGATGTTAAAGATAGCTTCGACAAAGGATCGATAGAAATTGCGGGAACCCTTGGCCCCAGGCCTCCTGGATACATTCTCGAGAACCGAGGGTAGTACCTGAAGATCATCATCCATTCGCAAAGCCGAGCACGACCATGTCTACTCCATCTCCAACGACTGGCAGGAAGTTTCTCCGGCGGGCCTTCTTCGGCATCCTGGCCGGTGTCCTCCTCTATCTCGGGGCGGCCTTCGCCCTTTCCCGATTTCTGGATCCGGAAGCCCTGGCCGAATGGCTCGAGCCCAGGATGGAACAGGCGTTCAATCGCGACGTGGAAATTGCCCGGGCGGAGGTGGGAATCCTGCCGTTCAGAGTGAAGCTCCAAGAGGTGACTCTGGCCGATCCCACCGGCCTGGCTCCCTACCTGGCCACGGTGGAATCCATCGACCTCCGGGTGGAGTTCCTGCCGCTGCTCCGGCGGGAAGTGAGGGTCCATCGCCTGACCATCGAGGCCCCCCGCGGCGACCTCCACCTGGGCGAAGGTGGATCCTCGAACTACGGTGACTTCTCTGCCCAGCCTTCCGTGGAGCCCACTCAGGAGGGCCGACGCCCCTTCGCCATGGACCTGAAGGGCATCCGTCTGGTGAACGGGGGAATCCGGTTCACGAAAGCTGGAGAAGAACCCGTCTCGGTGACGGTGGCCGACCTCGAGCTGAGTGCTTCCGCCCGCCAGGACCCCGAGGGCCAGTGGCTCTTCGTGGGGTCTACCGAAGCCGACCTTCGGGTCGATCGGTCCGAAGCCGAGTCGCTCCTCGAGGAGACCCGTCTCGAGTTGGCATTCGAGGTCGGGGCGGACCGGGACTTCACCCGCTTGGAGGTCTCGGCCGCGGACCTTCGGTTGGGTCCCCTGCCCCTCCGAGTGTCGGGAGAGGTGGATCGTCTAAAGGAGCCCGTCAGAAGGGTCAGCCTTGAGATTGCCGCGGCGGAAACGGCCTTCGGTGAGCTTCTGACCCTGCTCCCCGACTCGGTTCGTGCCCGGATGCCGGGAGACGTGGAGGGTGTTTTGGTCATGGCCCTCAGGGCCGAGGGCGACGCGGGCCCCGGACAGCTTCCGTCCCTGACCGGCCGGATCGTGCTGGCGGAGGGCAGGGTCACTCGGGCCGGAGCCACATTGGCGGATGAACTCACCGCCGAGTTGGACATCCTGCCGGACCGAACGGTTCGGACCCAGGCCCAGGCCAGGGTCCTGGACGGACCGTTCTCGGTGAACGGGACGGTCTCCGGCGCCGACGGAATGAATCTGACGCTGGAAGCCACCCCGGACTTGGCGGGCTTGGAAACCCTCCTGGAGTTACCCGAAGGCGTAACTGCGGAAGGCAGGCTCTCCACTCGAGTTCGTATAGCCGGGCCCATGGGCGACTTTCGCGAACTACGTTTCCGCGGAAACGTCGAGGCGAGGGGAGTCAGGGCCACCCACCCCGGCCTGGGCGTACCGGTCCAGATTGGAGCGGGGGAACTTCAGCTCGACGGGGTGAGGGTTCTCCTCCAGGACCTCCCCCTCCTCCTCGGCGACGATGGCCTGAATGTGTCGGGAGAGGTCCCGGATCTTTTCAGCTTTCTCGACCCGGAAGCCACCCCCCAGTTCAACGGACGAGTCTCCGGTCCTCGCCTCGACCTGGCCAAACTCAGCACCCGGCCCGAACCCGACTCCGCCCTCACCTATGGGAGGGTGGCGTTCGCGAAGATCGGGGGCCGCCCCGTCGGGGGGAGGACGTTCCAGGACGCGGCCAGGGAAATGGGGCTGATCAGGCCCGCCTCCCTTCCTCTGGCCGGAACGGTGGCAGTGGCCCTCGATACCGTCATCGACCGGAAGGGTCGCATGGAAGCCGTCGACGCCCGGCTCGACTTCGGACCGGCCTTCGTCAGGGTGTCCCAGGCGAACTTCCGTCGGTACGGCGGGGAGGTCTCGACGGCGGTGAACCTCGGGCTTTCCGGGGAAGAAGCGGCTCCGTTCTCGTTCCGCCTCCAGGTCCGGAGCCTGGATGCAGGGAGATTCCTATCCCAAACCACCTCCCTGGGACGGTTCGCCCGGGGCACCATCTCCATCGAGCTTGATGTGATCGGCACCCTGGATGGGCTCCTACTGCCCGATCGGCCCGGTTTGGTGGGTTCAGGTTCGTTTTCCCTCACGGGGGGAGGACTGGCCACGGGCCCCCTTACACAGGGGCTGGCCGACTTTCTCGGTCTGGAGAACCTTCGGGAGCCGTCCATTCGAGACTGGGGGACGTCTTTCGTCCTGGAGGACGGGCGGGTCCGCCTCGCCGACGCGACGGTGCAGGGCGCCCCCGGTTCCCCCAGGGTAGGGGGAAGCGTGGGGTTGGACGGCGGCCTGGATCTCCAGTCGGTCTTCAGCCTTCCTTCCGAGCGCCTGAGCACCGCAGCCCTCGATCGCCTGGGAGTGGCCGGAGAAATCGCTGCCCGGGTGGCCCAAAGGCCGGAGGTGGTTCAGGCGGTATTGAGGATCGGCGGGTCCGTCTTCGATCCGGCCATTCAGGCCGACCCGAGAGCGACGGCAGCGACCCTCGGCGCCGCGGTCCAGGAGGAGGTCACCCGGGAGGCCCAGGAACGGATCGACGCTCAGCGGGCCGAGGCGGAGAGACTCCTTCAGGAGCAACAGGCCCAAGCCCAGCAGAGAATCGCGGAGCAGCGGGAGCGGCTCCAAAACCGGGCCACGGGATTCCTCCGGAACCTGGTTCAGAAACCCGACACGGTTCGACCGGACACGATCCGGCCCGACACGACCCGGCCCGACACGACCAGACCGGACACCGTAAGGCCAGATACGGTGCTACCCGATACGACCCGGCCGGATACAACGGGGCAGCGCAGGGAGGGCCCGGCTCACTCCTGAGCCAGCGCCTCGATCAACTCCCTGCACCCTCCACTGCGGACGTACTCCGCATGATCGGCCACATCCTCGAATACCCGGCCGACAATCTCCGAGCACTCGAATCGAAAATCCGAGGCCTTCAAAAACCGGTCGATGAGGGCCTGACCCCGGGGATCTCGGAGGTGGTCCTCGTAGCGGACCTTTCCCTTTTTTTCCCTCTTCTCCCGGCTCACCTCCATTGCCTGGAACCAGATGGCGGCGCCCAGCGCCCCACAGGCACCCCCGCACAGGCCGATGCCACCCGCCAGACCCGATGCCATCATGGCATGCTCCTCGGACCGGCCCATCTTCCGGGCCAGGAGAGCCGCACAGCTCACCGGAGGGGGCTCTTGCTCCTCGGCCTCGTCCCGAAGGAACGGCGTTCCGGCGGCATCCTCCGTACCGGCCGCGTCCGTGAGGGCAGTGTCGATCTCCTCAAATGCCAGAGGCGCGTACCACGACGCCATCTTGAAACAACCGATGGTCCCGCCTTTGATCAGGAAGAAGTTGATCATCTCCCAGGTGGAGGAGGACTTGTCGAGGTTCGTGATCTCGAAGCAGTTGATCTCGCCGTGACGGGTTCGGAAGGACTCCACCACCCGGGATGCCGCCCGGATTGCAGCCGCTTCGGCCTTAGGGCCCGGCCCGAAACGACGGTGAGCCTCGGCTCCAGCGGCCAGGGCGGCTCCCCAGATCATGCCGCACTGGTAGCCGTGCTGCATGATCCCACCGGCGAAGGGCATGGTGCCCTTCTCCTCCAGCTCCTGCGGATGTTCAAAAGCGCGATCAAGCACGTTGATCAGGGTTTCTGATCAGGTGCCGACCCTGAGGAACGTGCGCTTGGCTTTTATGCCGCCCTTTCCGCGACGCTCTTCGCTCATCTCTCCTCCTTTCCCGAGTTCAGGCGCTTCCTACCTCGTCCACCGCCCACTCCCCCGGCGCGATACTCTCTTCAGCCCAGAGCCACACCATCACCGCCGCCGCCAGCGACAGTCCTCCCACCACGTAAAACGGTATCCGGAACCCGATGAACCCCGCCAGGCCGCCGGCCAGGAGGGGCCCCACCCCCAACCCCAAACCGAAGCCCATGGTCACAAAGCTCATCTCCCGACCCTCTCCGCCCTTTTTTGCCAGGTCCCCGGCCAGGGCGAAGGCCGGAGCGGCGACCCCGGCCGTGGCCACCCCCTGGAGCACCCGTAGCCCCACCAGTTGGAGCGTCGATGTCACGAACCCGAAGAGGACCGTCAGGGGAGCCAGCGCCACCATCCCACCGATGATCAGGCGTTTTCGACCGATACGGTCCGAGAGCCGCCCGATGGGGATCTGCACAAAAAGACGGGAAACGGTCAGGGCGCTGAAGGCGACTCCGAAGCCGATGGCCGTCTGCGAGAGCCGGTCGTTGAACTCGTTTTCCAGGGCGGAAATCATCGATAAAGAGCTGGCCAAGACGATGGTGCTCACCATGAGGGCCAGGAGGGTCGTCGACGGCAGGCCGCCGGCGGGTGGGGGCCCGGCTCCGGCATCCGGAGAAGCCGCCCGCGATTCGACGCCGGGTTCGTCCTCGGATGCAGGCCGCTCCTTCACCGTCACCTGAACCAGGATCAACGCGGCCAGGAGAAACGCGGCTCCCACCAGGAAGGTCGCGTTGAACCCGAAGCGGACCTGCAGGATCCCTGCGATCAGGGGCCCCGAAGCGAAACCGATCATGCGGAAGGTGCTGTACACCCCCATGGCGTTACCACGATTCCTCTTTTCGGTCACGCCGGAGATAAGGGCCAGGACCGACGGGATGATCAGGGCGACGCCGAGGCCCTGGAGGCATCGAAGGACGATGATCCACAGGTACTGGTGGACAAACATGAACCCCAGCGTGGCCAGGGTCATGAGAAGGAGCCCGGCGAGAATAAAAGGCTTTCGCTTCCCGGCCCTGTCGCTGGCGGCGCCGGCAAAGGGTTGTGCGAGGGCGAAGAGAAAGCCGTAGAGGGAGATGGCGATCCCGACAAGCAGCTCGGTGGGGAGGCCCTCCCAGGGTGACGGCTGGGCCGCGATATAGAGGGGAAGGATGATGATCAGGAGGCTGTTTCCCAGCGCGTCCGCCATGCGGGCGAAGGAAAGAGCGATGACTTCAGGCTCGGTCTTTAGGAATTTAGCCGTGCCGTCGAGCATGGGCTCAGTCCGGCCCCTCCCTTAGGCTCATCCGGCGATCCCCTGCATGATCAGGCCACAAACCCAGGCGGCGTAGGTTCCGACGGCATAGCCGAAGACCGCTAGAAGGACCCCTACAGGTGCAAGGCTGGGGTGGAATGCCGAAGCGACCACGGGGGCCGAGGCCGCGCCTCCCACGTTCGCCTGGCTCGCCACGGCCATGTAGAAGAGGGGCGCGTTGAGGAGCTTGGCCACGGAGAAGATGAGGAGAGCATGGACGCTCATCCAGATTCCGCCCAAGACAAAGAGGCCCGGGTTGGTGAAAACGGCCCCGATGTCCATGCCCAACCCGATGGACGCAACCAGGAAATACAGCATCGCCGATCCGATTCGGGAGGCTCCGGCTCCCTCGAGCTGCTTCAGAGGCGTGAACGAGAGGACCAGGCCCAGGGACGTGGCGATGACCACCAGCCAGAAGAACGGACTGGTGAGGCTCAGGCGCTCCAGGGCCGGAGCGTTGGCGCCGATCCACTCTGCTATCCAGGCCCCGAGGGCGTGTCCGACACCGGTGATTCCGAAACCGACGGCGAGGATGAACATCAGGTCCGGAAGGTTCAGAACCCTGGAATGTTCGGCCTGGAACATCTCCACTCTATCCTGGAGGTCGGCAATGGCCGAGGTGTCGGCCCCCGTCCGGGCGTCGATCTGCTTGTGCCGGGCCGCCAGGTAGAGCAGGACCGCCATCCAGATGTTGGCCACGATGACATCCACGGCCACCATCTGGGAAAACACCGCGTCGCCAACCTCGAAAACCTCCTTCATGGCCGTCTGGTTCGCGCCACCGCCGATCCAGCTCCCGGCAACCGTTGTCAGGCCCCTCCACACCGCTTCCGGCCCCACGCCCCCGACGGTCTCGGGACTCAGGTACCCCATGATGACCAGAGCTATGGGGCCACCAATGAGGATCCCAAAGGTACCGGTCAGAAAGAGGGCCACGGCCTTATAGCCGAGGCGCACGATGGCCGGCAGATCGATGGAGAGGGTCAGGAGAACCAGACAGGCCGGTAGGAGGTAACGAGATGAAACGAAGTACAGATTCGACTCTTCGGAGCTGGCGATGCCGAAGGTATTGAGGAGCGAAGGAAGGAAATAACATAGGAGAAGGCCGGGAATGTACGTGTAGAACTTCTTCCAGAAGGGGTGTTCACTCTTCTCGGTGTAGAAGACGAAGCCGAGAATGACTGCGAGCATGGCCAGGACGACGGCATCGTTGGTGACGAGCGGCGCACCATTCTCCATGAAGATCCCCTGTGTTCTGGTCAGCGATTCGATTGTCGGAAACGGGGCGTGGGCTTGGAGGGCCTTCCCGCCCTCCGCCATCTGGCCCATGCGGACTCCGGCACAAGATACACCCCTTCTCCCACCGGGCTACTCCAGGCGGCACTCACCCGATCAGGATCAGCTCCTTCTGGGGCTCCGCCAGGTACTCCGCACCGTCAGCCCTCACCAGGACCATCTCCTCCACGGTCACTACGCCTCGGCCCGGAACCGTGAGGCGAGGTTCGATGGTGAAAACCATGTTCTCCTCGATGGGCTGGAAGGGTTTGGTGGCGTATTTCTCCCAAGCAGGACCGAGAAGGGCCGTGCCGTCATGAGCGAAACGCCCCACCTGATGACCGAGTCCATGGGGGAACTCCTCGTACCCTTGGGACACGATGTGCTCACGGGCGATTTTGTCGATCTCCACCCCCTGGATACCCGGCTTCAGGGCTACCCGGGCCTTCTCGATGGCCGTAAGAATCGTCTCGAACCCCTTTACCACCTCCGGAGGCGCTTCGGTCTCGCCTTCCTCGAGGATGTAGAACGTCCGTTGAAGGTCGGACGTGTAGTCCTCGACCTTGAGCCCGAAGTCCATGTTCAGGACATGACCCCGCTCAACCTTCCGGTCGGTGGGCTGGTAGTGGGCTCCGGCCGTATCCGGGCCCGTGAACACGGCCGGACAGTGACCGGGATCCCAGCCAAAGCCCAGGCCGCGCCCGTTCGCCTCGGCGGCCATGAAGGCGGCGATTTCTTTCTCCGTCCTCCCGGGCTGTATGAAGCCCCTCACCATGGAGAAGATGTCGAGCGTGTGGCCGATGGCACGCTGCATCCGCTCGACCTCTGTCCCGGTTTTTCGGGCCTTCAGGCTTGAGGTGATCTTCTCGGAGGAGACCAAGCGGTCCTGAAAGCCGATCTCGGAGAGCATCCCGTGGAGGGTGAGATACATGCCGTGGGTGAGGCCGTCGCAAACCTCGCTGTTCACCGAGTAGTTGACCGCGATGGTGGCCGGGTCGATGGCCTCGAGGGTGTCCAACAGGTCCGTTTTGACCCCCTCCACATACCCGGTTACATGCTGATAAACCCCCATTTCCTCGATCGTGAGCTTTTCCATCTGGCCCACGATCGCATGGGTCTCGCCCGCGCGGGTGATAATGAAGGCCGAGTGCCAGGTCATATCCGCCGGGCAGAGAAAGTCCATCATGGGATCGCGCATCATCCCGCTCTCCCTGACGAACGTGATCCAGCAATCGGTCTCATATTCCCGCAATATTCCTACAGCTTGATCGACCTTTTCTTGAACCAGCATGTTCTCTCCCCTACTC
>JABDNZ010000019.1 GCA_013043565.1 Gemmatimonadota bacterium
CCTCTTCTCAGGTTCTTGCCAGGCCAGCCCTTCCGATCAGCCCGACGGAGGAGCTCCTCCCTTCCCTTGTCCCGATCCCTTCTCTTCTTCCTCATCCGTCACTTTGCCCCATATGGACCCGTCCATCATCTCCCGAGGATTGGCATACTCCTTCTCCAGGAAGGGCACTCCTTCAACCATCCACTTGGCCTTCTGAGTCCCCTTCAAGTAGTGATCGAAGTACTGCATCATTCGGATCTGGAAGTCGATCCGGTTCTCTTTTCTGGAGAGGTGATGGCCTTCCTCGGGGTAGGAGAGGAGGATCACCTCTTTTCCCATCCGACGGGCCATGGCGTAATACTCAAGTCCCTGGCCGTAGTCCACCGAGCCATCCACCGTCCCGTGGAGAATCATGAAGGGTGTGGTGATCTTCTCGGTGTGGTGGATCGGGGATTGGCTCAGGTAAAGCTCGAAATCCTCGAACGGCGTCGTACCCATGCGGACCTGCCCGACCTCGCTGATCCCCTGCTGGATGTTCCCGCTGCTCCGATAGAGTGTGTTGTAGAAGGAGATGAGGTTGGTGGGCGGGGCGCCGGTGACCACAGCAGCGAACATGTCCGTCTGGGTCACCGCGAACGACGATTGGTACCCTCCCCATGAATGGCCCTGGAGTCCAATTCGGTCGGGGTCGGCGTATCCCAACTCGATGACTTTGTTGATGGAGGAGGTCAGATCGTCCAAGGCGGAAGATCCCGGTTTCCCGATCGTGTAGACGATGTCGGGCTGGAAGACCAGGTACCCATTGCTGGCATACGTGGCCATGTGGGGGCGGTCATCATAGGCGGGTCCCTGGTAACTATGGTGCCGCTGGCTCGAGAGCTCGTAGAAGTAGACGAGCATGGGGTACTTCTTCCCCTCCTCATAACCAGCCGGCAGGCCGAGAGTACCCTGGAGCTCGTTCCCCCGCTCATCCACATAGTCGATCAACACCCTCCCCGGGCTCCAGGCGAACTCCGCCTGTTGAGGGTTGGCGTTTGTAACCTTCCGAGGATTCCTGAATCGGGTATCGCTCACCCAGTAGTCCGGGAACTCAACGAAGGTCTGTTGGGTGAAGATGACGCGGTCGGTATCGTCTGCCTTGATGGGCCGACCAGCGGACTTGTCGAGCCAGATGAGGGGGCGGGGCTCCCTGCCCGCCTCGACCTCGAAATACCCGCTCTTCTTGGTCCGGTCGCCGTACGCGGAAAGGAACAGTGGTTCGTCCAGGTCGATCCCTTCATCGTCTCCGCTGCCGCCACCAAAGCCCCCGAAGCCACCTCCGTTGATTCTGGTCACCCGGAAGCGGATCTGACCGGCGGCCCCCATCCCCTGTGTGAGGTTGACGGCCTCGGTTCCGTCCAACGGGACCTCCCAAACATCGTAGCGGTCGTAGAGGACGACGCCTTCACCGTCTGTAGTCCAGCCGGCGACCCCATAGGTCGGTAGCTCATACGGATGGTCGTCCTGACGATTCACGAAATCCACCCCCGAGCTCTCTGTCAGGTTCACCTCCTCACCGGAAGCCAACCTTCGGGCGATCACCTCCTCATTCTTCAGGTACAGCCACCACGCACCGTCGTCCGACGCGCCCATCTGCCTACCCAGCCCTTCCGCCAGGGGCTCCCGTTCTCCGGTGTCCAGGCTGACCCTGAAGTAGTCGGCTTTACTCCCACCCCAGGAGACTTCGTACTGGTAAGGGGTCGGGTCCCGACCGATCCCCCATTGGGAGGTCCCCGCCGGAGTCACGGCCTCCATGGTTTCGTCGGCCAAGCGGACGAAGGAGGGGAGGTTTCCACCCAGGTTCACGACCGAGGCCCAGGTTCGGTTCCTTTCCCGGTTGGCCCTTACTTCTTGTACCGACTGGGGTTGAACGTCGGCCCAGTGGTGGACGTCCACGTTCCCTCGATCATCCAACTCCTCTCGCTCGTCGGTCTGTTCCTTGATTCCGACGAAGATTCGTTCCGAGTCCTCCGACCAGTTCAATCCGGCCAGCTCGCTCAAGACGTAGCCTTCGGGAAAGCCCTGAGCCTCGTTCATATCCAGGACGGCGATGGGGTGGGGCTGGTCCAAGTCCCTCACGATCAGGAGCACGTTCTCCCGCTGCACCCTGTCGTCCGGAACGTTCCCGCGCAGGGCAGCCAGCCCATCCCCGGACTCATTCCAGGTAAGCTCGGCATAGGTCGCCGCATCCGTGTCCAGAGCCTGGATCCGGTTCGAAGCGAGCTCCAGAAGGTACAGCCCGTTCCCGGCATCATCGGCAGCGTCGACCAGATAGGCCAAGTGTGTCCCCGGTTCGTTCACAGCGAAGTCGGAGACGTTACCAAGGTTCAAGGAGGTACTCTGACCCGGGTGGTGAATGACCAGGTCCGCCCCGGCGAAGTCGGCGCCATCCCCTCCACCTCGCTTCCGGATCAGTAGAACCTCGGTGTTGTCGGGAAACGAAAACGACGCCACATCCGCAAACGTCAGCGAGTCGCCGCTGGCCAGGTTCTTCAGAACCATGATCCGACCCTGGTTTCCTCCCTCACCTTGACCTGGTCTCCGACCGGGCGCGGGCCTTTGGGGAGAGCTTGGCCCTACATTGCCGTCCCCACGGTCCTGCTCAGGCGGGGAAAGCTGGTACGCCACCCACCGGGAGTCCCGGGAGAAGGCCGGCGCCGATCCCCTCGGCACCACCAAGGACCCTCCACCATCCAGGTTGGCGATGTGTAGCGTGTCTTCCCCTTCCAACCGGTCGTACGCATAACTCATCCAAGCCCCGTTGGGGGACAGCGACGTAGAGGTGATGCGCTTCCACTGACCATAATCGTCCACCGTGATCGGCGGCTTTTCTTGAGCCACGAGGGACGCCGGTGGCAGGACTGCAGTAAGGAGGAACACGGCTCCGAGGAAGAGCTTTGAGGAGCTGAGAGCCTCGAATCGAGGGTGGCGGGAAAAACGGGGCATGGGTGCCCTCCATCAAAAAGGAACCGACCGGAAGCCCGCACCTTAAGCAGCCGATCTGGTAGGCGCCAGTGCCCAACCGACTGGTGGAGGGCCTCGGCGGAAAGCACTTTGTCGAAACCGTTTGGACCCTTCGGGCGGCTTACCGGCCACAATCCCGACGGGCACACACTTCCTGGCCGACCACCCGCTGGAGGGTACCCATGAACGCGATGAGGTTGCTTGGAACGGCTACTTCTTTCTTCCTGATGGCCGCCCTTTCCTGCACGTCTCCAGAAGCTGGGACCGGGTTCGCCGACCTCATTCTCACCAATGGCCGGGTGTACACCTTGGATTGGGGTGAGCCGGGTCCTCAGGGGGATCCCGCCCCAGATGCACCCTTCGATGCAGAGACCGGATGGCGCCCTGACGCTGAGGCCGTGGCCGTTCGGGGTGGCGAGATCGTGTTCGTGGGCTCCGCGGCGGGAAGCGAGAGCCTTCGGGGCCCGGAGACGAAGGTCATGGACCTGGCCGGCGCTACCGTCATCCCGGGACTCATCGAATCCCACGTTCACCTGGTGCAGCTCGGCGAGTTTCTTTCCCAAATCGACCTGGTGGACATCGAGACCGAGGAGGAAGCGGTGCGTCTTGCCCAGGAGATGGCAGCGGGGACGCCGCCCGGCACGTGGGTCCTGGGGTCCGGGTGGGATGAAGGGGCCTGGGCGGATCGCTACCCCACCATGGAACTGCTCTCGGAGGCCGTCCCGGACCACCCTGTGTATCTGAGAGGACTTCATGGCTTCGCCGGGTGGGGGAATCGAATGGCTTTCGAGATCGCTGGAATCACGCCCGAGACACGCGACCCGAGCGGTGGCCAGTTGATCCGAGATGAACAGGGCCGACCCTCCGGAGTGCTCCTCAATCGGGCGATTCTGCTCCTGGAAGAACACATCCCTACACCTTCGGTCGAACAGACCATGGGCCACGTTCTCGCAGGTCTGGAGGTCATGGCCGAGTCCGGCTACACCTCAATCCATGAGGCCGGATCGAATCGTCGATACCAGGAAGCGTTCGAACGCCTGGAGGAGGAGGGCCGATTACCCCTCAGGGTTTATTCCATGCTCGCCGCGAGGGATCCTGAGCTCTGCGAGGAGTGGATCCCCAAGGGACCGGATACCGATACCGAGTCCATGCTTCGGACCATGTCGGTAAAAGCTTTCTACGACGCGGCTCTCGGGTCTCGAGGAGCCAGAATGATCGACGACTACTCGGACATGCCGGGGCACAGGGGAACGAGCGGGGCCGACTACGGTTTCGACCAGGAGTTGGTAGCTCGGATGATCAAAGCGGGATTCCAGGCCGAGGTCCACGCCATCGGAGATGCCGGGAACCGTGAAACCCTGGACTTTTTCGAACGGGTTCTGTCGGAGTTCCCGGACGGGGCCGCCCAAAGGCACAAGATCGTCCACGCTCAGGTCGTTCACCCGGATGACTTCCAACGCTTCCGAGATCTGGGGATTGCAGCCTCCATGCAGCCTCCTCATGTGGCCGAGGACATGGATTGGGCCGAGGCCCGGGTTGGGCAGGAAAGGATCAAGGGCGCCTACGCCTGGCGAACCATGAGAGAAACGGGGGTGCGGCTTCTCCTCAACTCCGACCTACCCGGATCCGATTGGGACATCTTTTACGGCCTGCACTCCGCCATCACCAGAAGAGACAAAGACCGGCAGCCCACCGATGGATGGTACCAAGAACAGGCATTCACTCCGGAAGAGGCCGTCCGAGGGTATACCGCCTGGGGAGCCTGGGCCGAATTCCTGGAGGAAGAAACCGGGATCATTCGGGAGGGCATGCGAGGGGACCTCACGGTCCTGAGGATTGATCCGTTCGTCGTCGGGACGAACAGTCCCGGAAACCTCTTCGGTGGCGAGATCCTGGCCACCGTCGTAGGTGGAAAGGTGGTGTTCGAGAAGAACTGAAGGGGTCCGGCCGTCAGCGGCACCTGAGGGGAAAAACCGGGGTGGGGACATTTCAGTTCCCACCCCGGCCTTTTCGGCTTACCGGCGCTTGTGGGTCACCGTGGTGGGCTCGGTCTGATAGGGACGGAGGTACCAGTCCGTGAAAGCCCAGGTTCGGTTCCAGACGTCGATCTGTTCCGGTGTGTCGTTTCTCTCCAGGGTCTGACGGTCGACCCTGCGGCTGAACCCGTGGCCACCCGGAGGATCGATATAGATCTTGGTATCCGTGATGGTCGGGTGAAGGTCCCGTAGCTTGTAGACGAGTTGTGAAGCCTCCACGAAGTTCACGTCCGTATCGTTGGTGGCCAGATCCACCTGGAGGGGGGTGGTCAGGTCATCCACGCGATAGTACGGAGACCGCTCCACGTAGATGTCCCGCCTCTCGAAGGGTAGGCCCAGGACCCGCTGCTGGGTGGAGAAATTCCGCTGATAACCAGGTCCTTTGTAGGAGAGGCGGAAGATGAGGTTCGTGACGGGGACGTTCGCCACCCCGACCTGGAACGGGTGATCTTCCCGCGTGATGGCGTGAATGGTGATGAATCCGCCGTGGCTCCACCCCATGATCCCCACCCGAGCCGGATCGACATGCGGGAGGTTGTCGACCATCCAGTCGTACGCGGTCATGACGTCGTCCACCTCGTACCCACCGTAGTCGATTGCCTCATGGTGCTCAACGCCGTACCCGGTGCTCCCTCTATATTCGGGGGCGATGATCACATACCCTCGCTCCACCGCCTCCTTGACGAAGGGCCACATGCTGGTTCCCCAGTTCCCGTGGACGCCCCCATGAACCCAAATCATGGCCGGGTGACCTCCAGGCCCTCGCTTCTCCAGGGGTTGGTAGACATAAGCCGGGATGTCCATATCTCCGATACGGCTTCGGTAGGTGATCTTCTGATAATCCACGACCCCCTCGGTCACAGCGGCGTAGATGCTATCGGTGACCATTTTTCCCAGGATGGCCCGTTCGTAGTTGGAATCCGGGTGGTCTTCCCACCGGTTGCTTACGAAGAGCTGGTGAGCCCGAGCAGTATCGGTGATAACGGGAAGAGGTCGGGTCCGTTCCTGAGCGGAGACGGGAGCCGTTATCGCAAAAGCCACGGCTACCGCCGAGACCGACCCGAGAAGCCTTCTGAAACCTGAACTTCCAACCATCGAGGTCATCTTCTTCCTCTCTTGGAGGGGTGGAATCCTTGCGACATCAGGCCTGAGGATTGACCTGGGTTGATTCCCTGTCAAGGAATCGGGGAGGCCGGCCCCCGGACTCCCCCTCGCTCCTCCGCTTCGCTACGCCCGCCGTGTCCGTGCGGCCCCGGCGGCCGAGAGTCGCAGCGGGGGGTGTCCGGGGCGCGATCTCAGGGCGCGAGTTCGGGGCGCGATCTCTGGGCCCAATCTCTGGGGGCGAGCCTCCTCAGCCCGAGTCCAGGGCCTCCCAGGATGGCGCCTCCAGCGACCGGAGATGCCGCCGGCCCTTCAGCCCGAGTCCAGGGCCTCCCAGGCTTTGGCTTCGACCTCCCAGGGGATATGGCTGTCCCGCTTCCAGCGTGGGGTGCCGGCTCCAGGCGTCATTCTCGCCCCGCGTCTTTCTAGGGCTCGCCTCTTCGGCAGCCTCGGCGGTGCCGCCCTCAGGGCCCGGCCCCGGGGCGTGAAGAACACGATCTTCTGGTCTCGATCCATACACACCCTCACCCCACCCTCATGAAC
>JABDNZ010000020.1 GCA_013043565.1 Gemmatimonadota bacterium
CCCCATGCCCAGCTTAGGGTTTGGCCTGACCGGTCGCCAGGCCACCACGGACGTGAGTCGAGTGCCATGCCTGGAGCACTCGACCTGATCATGGACATCAAGGGCAAAGGCTGTCTGAAGCCATCACCCTCCAGGTGAAGGCTCTCTTGGAATGGCTGGACGAACCTGGCCCACGTTGGCACAAGAACGGAATCTCTGATTGACGCTACCACGTCAGCGAGGACGGCATTAATACGGACGAGCTGGGGGGAGAGGAGAGAGGAAAAGCCCCGAAAGGGTCGAACGCTGGCGGACTCGCTACAATCGGCTCATAATCCGACGGTCGTAGGTTCAAGTCCTGCTGGGTCCACTGGAAAAGCCCCTGTCACGTCCATTTCTTCCCCTTCGGTGTTGGGCACGTCGTTTGCTCCCTAAACTTGATCGGAATCGGGCGCAGCCACCGGATGGCCCGAACAACCTTAGCTCTTCCATGTTTGTGACCCGGATTGAAATCTGGGTGCGCACCAGGAGGATGACGCTTGAAATCCACACCCCGGCGCTTCACCGCCACCATGGGCTTTTGGTCATTGGTCGCCCTCGTCGGGGGGGGGATTCTCGGATTCCTGGGGTTCCAGACGGGAAGTCCCTGGGTTTTCCAGCTGGCCGCGGCGGTCCAACCCGCGGGCACCCTCTGGCTGAACGCCCTTCAGCTCACCGTTCTTCCACTGGTGGTGATGCAGCTCCTCACAGCCATCGCCGGAAACGGAGACGGGGCCTCGGTGGCGGCCGTCGGGAAGCGAACGCTGGTCTTCGTGATCGTCGCCCTCCTCGGGCTGACCGGCGTGGGTTACCTGATTACGGCTCCGTTCGTAGGTCTCCTCTCAGTCTCCCCTGAGACCGTGGCCGCCGTCCGGGAATCCGTCCTCGTTCCGGCTTCGGTCCAGGATGCGGCAGCCTCGGTCCCCGGTTCCGGTGCGGATTGGCCGGTGAGCCTCATCCCCACCAACATCATGGATGCGGCGGTGAAGGGCGATCTGATCCAGATTCTGCTGGTGACTATCGTTTTTGGGTTGGCGGTAAAGAAGCTCCCTGAAGAACAGCGAAAACCCCTCGCCGAGATCTTCAGGGCCGGAGCCGACGCTATCCTCATCGTGATTCGGTGGGTCCTGGTCGCGACGCCGGTGGGCGTCTTCGCTACGGTCATGGGATTGACCCTGGGGGCCGGGTCCGAGGCCGCGGGGATTTTGGGCTCCTTCGTTGTTCTCTACAACGGGGTGACGTTCCTCTGTATTCTGGCCTTCTACCCGTTGGCCTCGGTCCTGGGTCGTGTGGGTCTGGCGCGGTTCGCGCGGGCGGCACTCACGCCCCAAATCGTAGCCGCCAGCACCCGGTCGTCGATCGCCTCACTTCCAGCGCAGGTCGAGAGCGGTCGGGAGGAGCTCGGTTTCAGCTCTACCACTTCCGGATTCGTGGTTCCCCTCCTCGTCTCCACCTTCAAGCTGTCGACTCCGATCTGGGGGGTTACGAGGATCTTGTTCCTCGCAACCATCTTCGGGATCGACCTGACTCCTGGTCAGTTCGTGGCGTTTACTGCCACCTTCCTCCTCCTGGGACAGACCGTCCTGGGCGTCCCCAACGGGGGCGCTGCCTTCAGGACTCTTCCTGCCTTCGTGGCGGTGGGAATTCCCGTGGAGGGCCTGGTGCTCCTGCATGCGGTGAGGGACCTCAACGACTACGCCTCTACCGTGGCCAACACCACGGGTCAGTTCGCGGCGGCTACCATCTTGTCGCGGGGGGATCGGCTCTCGTCGGCCGCTGAGCCGGCAACGGTGCCCTGAGACCGTTGGGAATCTCGCCAATAGTCGCCCGGCAACCCTTCAAACGTCTGGCCGGGCGGGGGTCCTGACGTCCGCAAAGTTCGAGCTCGATCCGGGAACCAACGGTCCCTTGGCTGGGTTCTACTGACGACACCCGCCGTCCTTTACGGCACGATGGCTCATGCATCACCCCTCGATTCGATCGGCTCCATGCTGCGCCCATTCTTGGTTCTATCTGCCCTCGCTCTTTTGGGCTGCATCGGAGATTCTTCCGGGGGGGTCGTAGATCCTGGAGAGTCTGATTCGGACCAGGGATTGCCTTTTGAGACCCATAAGGACCTGGTGTTTTCCCCCGGGCTCTGGATGAATCTCTATGTGCCCAAAAAAGGCACCCAGCCTTTTCCAGCGGTGGTGCTGATCCACGGCGGGGGTTGGTCATCGGGGACCCGCGGCGATTTCCTCCCGGAGGCCTTGCACTTGGCGTCGAACGGCTTGGTGGCCGGTACCATCGATTACCGACTGGCCCCGGCCCACGTCTTTCCGGCAGCTCTTCAAGATGTCAAAGCTGCGATCCGATGGCTTCGAGCGAACGCCGATGCCTATAGCATCGACGCCTCTCAAATCGCTGTAATGGGCGGGTACGAAGGCGGGCACCTGGCGGCCATGGTCGGCACGACCGAGGGGGTCGCTCAGTTCGAGGGTGAAGAAAACCCGGGGTATTCAAGCGCGGTCCAGGCCGTAGTCGCCATCAGTTCCCAGGTCGACCTTCCAAGCCTTTGGTCCGGTGGTGCAGGGAAGGGGGTCCTCGCCATCGAGCGCTTTCTTGGATCGAGCTATCAGGAGGACCCGGCCCTCTGGGCCATAGCCTCACCGATCTCTTATGTAAGCCAGGCCTCAGCCCCGTTCCTGCTCCTTCACGGAATCGAGGACACGGAAGTCCCCTTCGCCCACGCCGAGGGAATGCGGGATGCTCTGATGGCAGCGGGGGCTCACGTGGAGCTGTTCTCCGCTCAGGGGGGCGATCACGAGTTCTTCTTCTCAGTGCTCTGGAATGCGCCGGGCCTCGAAGCCATCACGGACTTCTTCACCCGGATCTTGAAGTAGCCGGGAAGTAGCCGCCCTCCCCGGGCGTGCCCACCCAGAAGCAAGGG
>JABDNZ010000026.1 GCA_013043565.1 Gemmatimonadota bacterium
GTCCAGGAGTAGGTCGGCCGGGGGGCGCGTGTTCGATCGACGAAAACGAAAGACATGGTTGGGGCCTGTGACCGCCCAGTCCGGATCCAGGAATGCGGCATCAATGGGGACGTATTTGGACAGAAGCTCCTCATCCAGGGCGTCTCCGAGGACGAAGGAGACCCTATCGAGTAACCCGGCCAGCTCGACGTTCTTCCTTGCCTGGGCCTGATGGGAGGGATCGATCTCCACTGACACCACGTGTCCGGCAAACTCGGCAATGGAAATCGTGGAGAACCCCCCGCCCGTGCACGTCTCGAGAACCTTGGGATAAGGGAAGCGACTGGCGATCAGCCGCGTGAACCGCCGGTCGATCCCCATTTTGAAGGTGCGTTCGGTCGCGATGAACTCGTCACCGAACTTCCCCCGGATCGCCTTCGGGTCCATATCCAATCCTTAGCCATCCTCAGAGGAAGGTGGCCACCTCGTCGATGGTCTTTTTCGAAATCTCGGGCACCCGAGCTCCGTCGGCCGGATAGCCCACCACGAGGAGCAGGAAGGGCCGCTCATTCTCCGGCCTTCCCAGAATCTCGTTGAGAAACGTCATGGGGCTGGGGGTGTGGGTCAACGAAACCAGCCCGGCATTGTGCAACGCCGTGACCAGCATCCCCGTTGCGATGCCGACGGACTCCGTCACGTAATAGTTTTTTACCTGCCGGCCATCCGGCAAAACTCCGTAGCGCTCGGCAAAGATGGCGATCAGATACGGCGCGGCCTCGAGAAAGGGCTTGTTCCCATCTGTACCTAGCGGGGCGAGAGCGTCCAGCCATTCCTGCGGAGCTCGGCCGGAGTAGAACTCCTTCTCCTCCTTCTCGGCGGCGAATCGGACCTGCCTCTTCAGGTCAGGGTCGCTCACGACCACAAAGTGCCAGGGCTGCATGTTTGCGCCGTTTGGAGCGGTTCCGGCGGCTAAGAGGCACTGCTCGATTACCTCACGAGGGACACTCCGTTTCGAGAAATCCCGAACCGTTCGGCGCCTTCTCAAATCCTCGTAGAAGGCCTTGGCCCGAGCTTTCATCTCGGCGACCGGGAGTTCCTCGTACGACTCCAGCGGATGGAAGTTCGCTTCCGGCATGGTGGGTCCCTACCCTCCGGCCGCGGCCCTGAGCGCGGCGTTCCCGCCCACCACCGGAAGATCCAGAAAGGTTGAGTCCAGATCCACCGTCAGCTCGGTGCCCGGAGGAGGCCACAAGGTGAACTCCCGGTCACTGGAGAAGATCATCAATCCGATCCGCTGACCCGCCGGTATAATCTGGTCGTCCGGTTGTAGGTCGAAGCTGAGCTCGTAGAACCGCCCTGGCTCCAGCGGCTCACTCTGGGTCAGGGAGCTGTGGTTCTGGGGATCGGCCCACGCTCGGGTGACCAGTCCACCCCTCGGTGCTCTGCCCTCTGTCCAGGGAAGCGATACCAGCCAAACCGACAGGTTGGCCGCTGGTCGGTCGGCGGCCAGTCGGATGTTGATGGTCGGGGTACCCGAGACGTGGACGTCTTGTGTCAGTTCGGGAGTCACGAAGAGCAGCCGGTGATCAGTCCACTCGGCTCGTGCGAGCGTTGCCCCGGAGAAAGAGAAGTTGTCCACCAGGGTTTCCGTTCCCTGTCCCGGCATGGCCCGCAAGCTCAGCCCACCGGCTAGCTCGCCGCCGGCCGTGGGATGAAGCCGAACCTCGGAGGCCTCTGGATTGGGGTAATCAGCGTACGGAGTTGGATCAGACCGTTCCGCATCCTCACGAACGATCCACGCTTTCGGATCATTCTCCACCCCGTTCTCGATACCGTAGAGGTACCGGGTGAACCACCTGTTCATGAGCTCCAGCGGTGGCGCCCCCCCGTGGCCTCCCTGGTGAAAATAGGCCTGGGCCGGAACACCCTTCGCCTTCAGGTATTCGTAAACCCGGACGCTGTGCTCCGGCATCACGTTCCAATCGTTGAACGCGTGGGCCATGAGGGTGGCGGCTTTGATACCATCCAGATCGTTCATGAAGTCCCGGTTCGCCCAGAACTCGTTGTAGTCCCCGGAAGCCCGGTCCTGCCCGGCCGCCATCTCCCCATCCCGGATTCTGGCGTCGCAATTGGCCCTTCCCGCCGGGTCCCCACTGTTGATGAAATCGTAGAGGACGTCGATGTCCTCACCCAACCACCCGCCTGGATGCTGGACGAGGCCGTTCGAGCGGTAATACCGGTAGTACGACGTATTGGGGGCGATGGGAATGATTGCCTCGAGGCCTGCAACGCCGGTGGTTGCAGCGGCAACGGGGATCGTCCCGTTGTAAGAGGTTCCGGTCATCCCGACCTTACCGGTGCTCCACCCTGCCGATACCTCTTCGTCCCCGTCGACACTGGTGAACCCCCGGGCACGACCATTCAGCCAATCGATGACCGCCTTGGGCGCCAGTGCCTCAGGATCCCCGCCTACGGTCGGGCACCCCTCGGACAACCCGGTCCCCGGAGCCTCTGAGTGAACCACGGCGAAGCCCCTGGGCACCCAGGTCGAAACCTGGGATCCCGAAATCTCTGCACTCGTTCGGGCTTGAACCGTCGGCGGCGGGTTTCTTGGCGGCGGCTCGGCACCTACCTCCTGCCTCGGGTTCCAGAAGTACGACAGTCCCCCTCCGGCTGTGCCGGAGAAGTAGGGGCTCGATTCGTAGATCACAGGGACCTTCAATCCCTCGGTCTCCGTCTGTCCCGGCCGGACCACGGCCACGTGCATTCGGTCCAATTTGCCGTCTCCGTCAGTGTCGAACTCCGTCTCCACCCAGAGCTCTTCCTGGATCCAGCCGTCGGGAGCTTGAAAGGCCTCGACGATCTGGGCCTGCCCGTCGACAAATACCGGGCCGGCCGTCTCCTGGCCGTCGGCGTCGGATGGAAAGCCGACGACGAGCGCCACGGCCGAGAGGAAGAAAAAAGACTCGAGGACGAATAATTCGTGAAGGCTGCCGGAACGTCGCATTTGAAATGCTCTTTTCAGAGGACTGTAGATCGAGTAGCCGGGAAACTCACACCCCGGGCTCTACCGGACAATGGAGACGGACGAGTATCTCTCCACCACATGCATCGTCCCGTCCGGGAACTCCACCGTCTGCCGCCGCAACACGGGGTGCCCTTCCCGGGCGATTTCCAGAGAGGCCGACCCGGCCGCAACACCACCCACTTTCATTGCGAAGCCAATCACCCTTGTGGATCCTTGCTCGTCCTCGGGGCCCTCGAACTCCAGGGACTCCACGATCGCCCACTGCCGCACCCCTCCTTCAGCGCCATCGACGGGGGCGCCAGCCGACAGCATGGCAAGGTTATGGAGGATTCCCATGCGGGTGAGCCCGATCAGAAGAGCCTCCCGGAGGTGCTCTGGGGTGGGGCCGGAGGTCAGGTCCGGTAGCCGCCCGAACTCATAGTCTTCGCCTCGGGTCCTGAGAGCCAGTTGGAGCTCTTCCCCCGCGAATAGGCCGTGGGCGGAAATCTCCGTGATCCCCTCCTGTGTCATCCGAAGCGCCCCGGAGAGGTCGACCTCGATGGCCCCGTCAGCCGTCACATGGAAGTCCACATGCACGGAGGCGGCGGAGCCGAGCCGCTCTTCAAGGGCCGAAAACATGACCGCCGGGTCGTTGAACTCCGCCGCTCCCCCTGTTTCCGCGTCCGATCCACATGCCCACAAGAGGAACAGGAGCCCGGTCAATGGAAGACAGATAATGGCCCTCATGAGATCCCTTCCTCCCTTCGCCATTTCCGCCCCTGCAAGATCCTCCGGGCGAGGCGGCTACTCGAATTCCATCGGATCACGAGAATCAGATAGGCCACCAGGGCGGAGATGAGGGGTCCGGGAATCACGAACCCTTCCAACGTTTCCTCCTGGAGGAGTTCTTCGCCCCCATAAACCCTCTGCCTCTCGAATCGGTAGAACGGGAGCGGCAGTCCAACCGAGACAACCCGGGTGCTCCCGGCAGCGTCCAGGGCCTCCGGGTCCTCCATCTCCAGGGTGGATACCACGACCGGGTCCTCATTCACTCCGAACCCGAACCCCCCCGCCAGGACCAGAAACCAGATCCATCGGAGCCTTCTTTGGGAAAGGGAAATCGTGCCGTAGGCCACCTCCGGTAGGGACTTCCTCCGCCAGACGTTCCACATGGCCCAGAGTACGAGGAGGATCGCAAGGC
>JABDNZ010000030.1 GCA_013043565.1 Gemmatimonadota bacterium
GGATAGCTTCGAGAACGCGAAGGACTGAATGTTCACCCATGACCGCACCTGACCCGTGGACAGGTTCCGAAGCTCAACGCGGCGCAACTGCTCCTCCTCATCGTCCTCGTCGCCTTCATCGCTCTCCTCGGGCTCGGGCTCCTGGGCGGGGTCCCTCCTTCCCTCCTGCTCGCTGCTCGGATTGACCTGATACGCTATCCAACGGGAGTTGTCCGAGAATGTCCCACCGGAGGCGTCAGGCACCTCCACCTCGTCACCGCCGGCCAGATCGAGAACGTGAAGGACCGGATTGGCTTCGTCCTGCTTGGTGTTCGAATTCCGGAGCACGAAGGTCACCCAGGCCCCGTCGCCCGATATCGCCGAGTTGCTGATGCTGCGCCAGCGGGAGTAATCGTCCACCGTCAAAGCCTTCTTGGCGGACGCCTGTTCCACCGACTGGCCCTGGATAGGCCCGCCGAAAACAAAGAGGGCCAATCCAATCAAGAACAGGGGGCGGCTCATGCCGGTGACTCTGACATGGTGGTTCACGGGCCTTCTCCTCTCGCAATACGGTGCTCAGGTCAGGGTGCGTTCCATACCCGGACCTTACTCTGGGGCGAAGATGGAACAATGGGAGTCCAACCGGCCGGTTCCGCAATCCCCAGCTAGAGGTTTCTTACGCCTCAGCTCCGACCTGGCCGGTACGGATCACCATCCCGTTCACACCCATGAAGATCGCCCGATGTTCGTCCGGCGCCTCACCCGCCAGGAGGGTGAGGACCACCGCGTAGTTCCACGCCTGCCCGATCCCGAAAACCCCCACAGCCAACGCTACCCACCAATACCCGGGAGCCGATGAAGGTCATGTAGGCCCCGTATAGGACCGCGAAGGATAGAAAGGTCGCGGTGTAAAGGCCGATGATGGGCAAGGCGAACGGCACGTACCACCCGGTGAGGGCCAGGGCCCCGCCGATGCTTGGCAACACGGCCGAGCTGACGGGCGTAAGTGAAGACACCCCCATGACCACGATGAAGCTGATGCTGAAAATCACATGGAGGTTGCGGTCCAGGAGGTGGTGGTTTGTTCCCGTGGGGACGGTGGACCCGTCTTGGTTCTGGGATGGCCGTGTCGGCATCAGCTCATCCTCTTCGTCCTTTCCTCGGAAACCCTCCAAGGATCCTCAGAACAGTCCAGGAAAAGAGGCAGAAGGACAAACCCCCCCTGCGTTTCCCTCCCAGCGAGCGCCCCTACCCTACCAAGAATCCCCTTGGGATCTCCCCCGGGTCCGCATTGCTTGGCCCTGACCGAAACCGCTACAGTGGGGCCCGAACAGACGCCCACAAACCAGCTCGAGGGGGATATGAAGCCATCGGTTTTTTCCCGGGTGGAAGGTGCGTTGGAATCAGCTGGCGTACCCTTCAAACTGCTTCACCATGAAGCGGTGTACACAAGCGAGGATGCTGCTCGGGTCAGGGGTGTCGAGCTCTCCAGTGGAGCAAAGGCTTTGGTCTGCAAAGCCGATGATGAGTTTCTGATTATTGTTGTGCCAGCTGACCGACGGCTGGACAGCCGAGGGGTTCGCCGGGCTGGTGGGTTCCGACGCCTCCGCTTTGCCAACCGCGATGAAGTGCTGCAATTGACTGGTCTCGCCCCAGGGTCCATTCCACCTTTCGGAAGTCTGTTCGGATTGAGGACGCTTTGCGATGAGCGCCTCGAGGAGAGTGCGCGGATCAACTTCAACGCCGGGGATCACACGATCTCGGTCAGCATGCTCTACACCGACTATCTGAAGGTCGAAGACCCGGAGCTGGGAATCTGGGCGGAGTAGCCGGGAACCGGGACACATGTGGATTCGGCATGGCACAAGAAAACCCCAAAGCCCTCGGGCTTTGGGGTTTCGCAGTATCCCGTCGCAGTACGCCGTCAGGGACTCGAACCCCGAACCTACTGATTAAGAGTCAGTTGCTCTACCAGTTGAGCTAACGGCGCTTGGACAACCAAAATAATCAGGTTTTGCCCGGACTTCCACCTCCCCCGATGTGGAGCTTCCACGTCTTTTTTTTTCCCCGGGATGCTCCCCGCGGGGAGCGGGCTCACGGAGGCTACCTGTGGGTGTCACGCTGGGGGCAGCGGTGCGGAGGGATCGCTACGCCGAAACCAGGCCCTTGGCCGGAACCCGCCCTACGCCGGGTCCAGCGCCTCCCAGGCCCGGGCCTCTTCCTCCCAGGGGATGTCCCTGTCGCGGTTGTACGTCGGCATCCCGCCCCATTCCGTGACCGCCGGCGCCTCGAACCCCCACTCCCCTGGCCCCGTCAGCGGTGGCAACCGCCTGGGCGGCGCTCCCGCCAGAGCCTTGCCCCTAGGGGTGAAGAACACCGCCTGGCGGTTCACGTCCAGACACACCGTGACGGCTCCCTCATGAACCGCCCGGTGATGTCGACGGCAGAGCAACAGGCAATTGCCCAGCGTCGTCTCGCCCCCGTCTTGCCAGTGCACCACATGATGCGCCTCGGTGAACCGAGCCCCACAGCCCGGGAACCGACAGCCCCGATCCCGGGCCTCCAGCGCCCTGCGGAGCTGGGGGCTCACGGTGCGCATCCGTCGGCCGGCGCCCTGGATCTGGCCTCGGATCTGGTCCTGGACGTTGCCCTCGGGCCCCCGGTGGATCATCACCACACTACAGTCGCAGGCCAGGCGGCGGGATGTCTCCGCACTGACACGTGTCCCGTCATGCAGGTCCGAGAGGCCGGGCTCCCCGTCCTCGTGGAGGGTGGCCTCATCGACATGGAGCATGACCATGTACCTCTCGGCCCGGGTGCCGCTGAGGGGGACCAGGGCGGAACCCGAAGCCTCCCTGCTCCCCGCGGGGAGCAACTCGGTCGGACCATCGGTTTCGGCCTCTTCGACGCCTCCACTCCCGGTCCCCCCGAACCCTGCCGCCAGGGCCCGCTCGGCCAACAGCCCCACGGCATCGGCCCGCCGCTGGGCCGGTGTGGGCGAGCCCAACTCCGCATCGGCAGCCGCCATCGACGCTACCTCCAGGCCCCGGCCCAGGTCAGAGATCTCTGCTGGGGGGCCCTGGTCACGGTACAACGCGTCCGTGGCCGCCTCCACGGCCCGCATCAGCATCGCTCCCACCTCCGGGTCCAGTCGGCCCCGGACCACAACCATGCCGTCCGCGTCCACGCAGGCACTGAACCGCCGTCGCTCATATCGAAGCTGCTCAGCCGTCACCTCGCTCTTTCGGTCTAGTAGCTTCCAGCCGCAGATGAACCGATCCAGGTTGGCTGCCGAACCGGCCCGGGCATGTTCCAGCAAGACGGCCTCGTTCTCGGGTGTCGCAGCCCGCGTCAACGTCCGAACCTTCGAAAACGAGAGCTCGCCCCTCTCCATGGCCCGGGACGTGAGGGGCAGGTGCTCCAGGGCCAGGGCGGTGCGGAGCCGCTCCTGGGCCGTGTGGCGATGGATGCCCAGGCGCCAGGCCAGCCATTCGTCGGTCGAGGAGCAGTGAGTGTTCTTCCAGGCCCGACGTCGATGAAACTCGGCCAGAAGGACCATGGCCCGGTACTGGAGAGCATCGGCCTGCATGTAGGCCGTGGCGCAGCGTTCCCCGAGCTCGAACAGCTCGGAGTCGGGATCGGGGGAAGGACCCGGGGCTGACCCGGTGGCTGCTGCGAGGGTGGCGGAAGGCTCCGCCTCGACCAGGTACTCCGGTGCGGCCTCCCGGACCAGGAAGAGCCGGGGCCGAGGCATGGCCGCGTGTGAGGGCGTCCTGGTGTGGTGGTTGTGGTCGCAGTGGCCGTGTTGGCCGTGTTGGCAGTGTTGGCAGTGTTGGCCGTGTTGGCCGTGTTGGCCGTGTTGGCCGTGGTTGTTGGCGTTGTGGCGGTGGTCGTGGTAGTGGTAGTTCTGGGCCGCCTGCATCGTCGTCCCCTCCCGGAAAAAGCCAAGGATAACAGTGGTTATCTACAATATATGAGGCGGGTTCTTGGCTTCGTTGGTGCTCCACTGGGGACAAAAGTCGGGGTGCCAGGTGTCAGAGAGAGGGCGGGGCCCACGGCGGGCGTCAGGAGGCCAGCCAGCCGCACCGAGGGTCGATTTTGACCCAGGTCCGACCCCCGACCCATCGCCGCGCCAGAGAGTTGTCAATGGCTGATTGGGCCTCTCCATGCTCGGATGGGCGAGAACTGAAGCGGCGCGACCCGAAGCGCCAGAGGGGCTCTCCCCCCTGTCTGCCGGGAGGCCCGAGGGTCGCGGGCTTACCTCGAGCGATTCGGACCTGTGCGGCAAGAGGGATGCTCCCCGCGGGGAGCAAATATCGGAGGCTGGGAGGAAAGGGCTACCCCCCCGACTCAGAACGCCGAGATACCCGTGATCTTCTCCCCGAGGATCAACGAGTGCATGTCGTGTGTGCCCTCGTAGGTGTACACACTCTCCAGGTTAGCCATGTGCCGCATGGAGGCGTAGTCCACGAGGATCCCGTTGGCCCCCAGCAGGCGCCGGGCCTCCCGGGCCACGTCACAAGCCATGTCCACGCAGGCCCGCTTGGCCATGGAAACCCGGGCGGGTGTGGCCTTGCCCTGGTCCTTCAGCCTCCCCAATTGGAGGGTCAGGAGCTGGGCCTTGGTGATCTCGGTGAGCATGTCGGCCAGCCGAACCTGTTGGATCTGTTTTCCCGCAATGGGACCCCCGAACATGACCCGTTCCAGCCCATAGCTGAGGGCCTCGTGATAACAGCCCATGGCGGCCCCGACCACTCCCCAGGCCACGCCGAACCGCGCCTGGGTGAGGCAGCTCAGGGGAGCTCTCAAACCGATGTCACTGCCCGGCATGAGGGCCGAGTCTGGAAGGTGGACGTCCTCCAACACCAGCTCACTGGTGTCCGAAGCCTTAAGCGAGAGTTTTCCCCTCTGGTCCCGGGCGCTGACTCCGGGCGTGTCGGTGGGCACAACAAAACCCCGAATGGAATCAGAATCCCCGAACTCGCCCGTTTGAGCCCAAACGGTCGCCACGTCCGCCATGGAAGCATTCGTGATCCACATCTTGGTCCCGTTCAGGACCCAGCCGTCAGAGGTCTTCTTTGCCGTGGTGATCATGCCGCCGGGGTTCGAGCCGTAGTCGGGCTCCGTCAACCCGAAGCACCCGATCTTCTCCCCCGCAGCCAGCTTCGGGAGCCACTCCTTCTTCTGCTCGTCGGTGCCGTAGGTGTGAATGGGCCACATGACCAGGGAGCCCTGGACGGATGCGAAGGACCGAATTCCCGAGTCCCCGCGCTCCAGCTCCTGCATGATGAGGCCGTAGGATACGTTGTTGAGGCCGGCACAGCCGCAGCTTTCCGGTAGGTTCGACCCCAACACGTGAAGCTCCCCCATGGCCGGGATGAGCTCGGAGGGGAACCTGGCCTCGATATACGCCCCTGGAATCACTGGGAGCACCTTCTCCTCCACCCATTCCCGGATCGTGTCCCGAACCATCCGCTCCTCTTCGGAGAGGAGGGAGTCGATATCATAAAAATCCACGCCTTGAAACTTGCCGGCCATTTCCTTCGTCGCTTTTTGGTAGGAGTTTCCCAAACACGCTCGTCGAGATTGGTGTACCTGCGAGAGAGCGGAGAGATCCGAATCTACTGAACTCGATACCTGAAGTGGAGACGAAATGAGTAAGAAAAGCGACCACGCCGTCAGTCACGGAATCAGCTTTGGCTCGGCCCTGGCGATCGCCATTTCCTGGACCACCCACAAGTCGCTCCTATGGGCCATCCTCCACGGATTCTTCAGCTGGTTCTATGTGCTTTATTATGCGGTCACTCGGTGAGGGAACCCAGCGCGTGACTCGGTGCGTGACCCAGCGCGTGACTCGGTGAGTGACCCAGTGCGTGACCCAGTGCGTGACCCGGTGCGTGGCCCAGCGCGTGACCCGGTGCGTGGCCCAGCGCGTGACCCGGTGAAGCGGGTCCTCGGGGCTGGATCTTACTCGGCTGAGTCCGGTGGGACCGCTTCCACTGCTTTGGTGTTTGTGAACCTCATCACGCCGTAGGCGATCTCCCTCCCCGCGCGGGATCCGATCACCAGGGCCGCAACCACGGTGGCGATCCATCCACCGATCACGAGATCCGACGGTTGGATATACAGCCAAATCCAGAGTGCCAAGCCTGCAGCCAGAACGGCCCCACCACCCCAGCCCCAAGCGGTGGCGCTCTTTCGCGCCGCTCCCTGGCAATCCTCGCACCAGAGGAGGCGGTCCATTCCTTCCAGATCCTTCTCCTGAAGGCACCGGACACAGGTCGCTCTTTCAGGAAACCTGGAGCGCCAGGCCGAACCCCTGTCTTTCCGTCCGAACAAACTCCCCTCCCATTCGCGAAGCTTCACTGATCTGCAGGATGGATAAGACTCGGGGGTCGGGTATTCCAGGGCAAGGGATCCTGGCCGCAACAGACGCTCGCTCCGAGCGCCGCAGGAGATCTCTTGTTGCGTGCGACGTGGGGAGCCCTCAGCCGAACCCGGTGTAACAGAACCATCGACCCCAGGGGATTGAGGAGGTGTCTGGATGACCAGGAGCCCACTGCCCTACATCGCCTTGGTAGCACTCCTTGTTGCAGGTTGCACGGGGGGAGGGCGCAACTACTGGCTCTACCCGGAGCCACGCCTCGCCCCCGAAGAGGAAGCCCTCTTCGTGGCGTACGAGAGTCATCGGCTCGTCTCCATCGACGGGGAAGACACGGCCTCCCGCTGCTGGGGACAGACCGTGAACGAACCCCAGGCCTACCGCCGGAACGACCTGGTCTGCCGCCTTCATCTCCAGCCCGGCCGGCACACCGCGGTCGTGGAAGGGCGATTCACCCTGCGGGGGAGGAGCAGCGTCGATTTCACTGCGGAGCCAGGGAAGGTTTATGGACTGGTCTGGTCGGATTGCACCACCCCCGTGGGCGGATACCAGC